>DATJPP010000145.1:0-5198 GCA_035506355.1 Candidatus Margulisiibacteriota bacterium
ATCTATATAGGGGATAAGAAAGTCAATGATGTCCCGGCAAAGGACCGCGACATCGCCATGGTTTTTCAGAATTACGCGCTCTATCCCCACATGAGTGTCTTCGAGAATATGGCCTTTGGCCTGAAGCTGAGGCATATACCCAAATCGGAGATTATCCGGCGCGTGAACGAGGCCGCGGAGATCTTAAGCATCAGGCGCCTGCTCAACCGTAAACCCAGAGAGCTTTCGGGAGGGGAAAGGCAGCGCGTAGCTGTGGGAAGGGCTATAGTCAGGAAGCCCCTGGTATTCCTTTTTGACGAGCCCTTAAGCAACCTGGATGCAAAAATGCGCGTGCAGATGCGCACCGAAATACATAAGCTGCATATCAGGCTGCAGACTACCATAATCTATGTGACCCACGACCAGGTCGAGGCTATGACTATGGGGGACAGGATCGCGGTAATGAAGGACGGTATGCTGCAGCAGCTGGCAGATCCCATCACTGTTTACGACCATCCTAAGAATAAATTCGTCGCCGGCTTCATCGGTTCGCCGCCAATGAATTTCATGCAGGGCAGTATAATTAAGAAGGAAGGCAGGCTATATTTCGATGAAGGCAAGATAGAAGTAAAGCTGGTGGAAGAGACGAAGCAGAAGATTGCGCCTTATATCGGCAAAGAAGTAACCCTGGGTATCCGCTCCGAGGATATCTATGATAAGCTTTTTGTTTCCGAGGCACCGCCTGAAAATATCGTCAGGGTAACCTGCGAGGTCTATGAACCCATGGGTTCGGAAGTATACCTTTACCTTAATACCGGAAAGCATACGTTTATCGCGCGCGTCGGAGCACATGATAAGCCCAGGGTCAACCAGGATATGGACGTTGTCTTTGATATGAGCAAGGCGCATTTCTTCGATAAAGAAACCGAAGAAACTATCGTATAAATCTTCTCCTACCGTACCAGAGGTTTTTATGCCATACCCGGAAAAATCTCTTCCTTCTGGGGTTATTACCCGCTCACTCTATCTTTTATTACTATATTTAATTCTCCCCATCAGCCTGGTATTTATCATCGGAGGCTCCCGTTTTATCCCCCTCTTTGCATTTTACCTCACAAATACGCTCCTGGCGTTCTATCTCTTGCGTAAAAACTCCAATTGCAGATACAAGATCGACTATCAACTGGGCAACTTCCAGGAGAGGCTGAATATCCTTTCCGAAGAAAAGGAGAGGTTATCTAAAAGCAGCGAGGCATTGAAGCTGAGGATCATACGCTATAACAGCCTCAAACAAGTAGTGCAGGAATTAAACCAGAGCCTGGATCTGGAGGTGGTCTCCGGGAACCTGACTACGCTTGCCTTCCAAGTGATATCCTCCAACAAAGGCACCTGCATTTTATACCTGGTTGACCCTTTGACGCAGAAACTCAACCTTTACAAAACCAGGAAGGAAGAGAAGAAGCTGGTAATCAAGGTCAAGGAGGGCGACATCTTTGATTTCTGGGTCTTAAGGCATGCCAGCCCGCTTTTAATTGAAGATTTAAGAAAAGATTTCCGTTTTGATCTGGAACGCCTGGAAGGAGTTGAGCAGCGTCCGGTTATTTCATTGATCAGCTCGCCTTTAACCAGCGACGGGAATACCATAGGCGTGTTAAGGCTGGATCATCCGCAACCTGGGTTCTTCAGCCAGGATGATTTAAGGTTCTTAGCCACCCTATCCGGACTTGGGGCGGTGGCAATTGAAAACAGCCAACTCTTCCAGAAGACCCAGGACCTGGCGATCCACGACGGGCTGACCTCTCTTTATACCAAAGGTTACCTGCTAGAGTCTCTTGATAATGAATGCAAGCGCGCCTTACGGTACAATATCGTATTCTCCCTGCTTATGCTGGATATCGACCTTTTCAAGAATTACAACGATAAATTCGGGCATACCGCCGGAGATATCGTGCTAAAAAGATTAAGCGAGCTACTTGGGGATTCCTTCAAAGGGCTCGATGCCCTGGTCAGCCGTTTTGGCGGAGAGGAATTCTGCGTGATCTTGCGCCACACGGGAAAACCAGAGGCCTTAAAAGTCGCGGAAGAGCTGCGCAAAAAAATAGAGAATGACAGGATAATCCTGCGCAGGATCGAGACGGCGGTAACCGTCTCTATCGGGGTAGCATCTTTTCCTATTGATGCCTCGGAGGCAAATGAGTTGATCGCCAAGAGCGATAAAGCCATGTATGAAGCTAAGCATAAAGGGAGAAACCAGGTATGCTCAAATTAGCCCTCTTAGCCGCTTTAAGCCTTTACGCTTATCTCTACCTTAAGCGTATCTTAGATAGGAGCGTGGCAATCAAAAGAGAGGATTGCCGGCGCCTGGAATCTGAATACGGTAAGTTAGGAGAGGAGAATACAGGGTTAAAAAAAGATAATACCTCGCTGGAAGAGTCCGTCCAGGAAACGATTGCGCTATACGATATCACCAAAGATATATGCAAGAGTCTCCGGGAGGATAAGGTGATCGGGTTTTTTCAGGAGAAGCTCGACCGCTATCTTAAGAAAGGCAGGTGTGTTTTTATCAAAGGCCATACCGATATCTCGCTGCATAAAGACTGCACGGTATTCCCGCTTACTATCCACGACCAGTTGATAGGCTATCTGGTGGCCAGTAATATTAATGCCGAAGATAGGGAGCGTTTCTATATTCTGGCTAGCCAGTTCCTCTCGGTGATTAAGAGGGTGCTCCTCTATCAGAAGGTACAGGGGCTTACCATTGTCGATACCCTGACGCAGGTATTCAACCGCAGGCATTTCCTGGAGAGGTTTGCTGAAGAGATGCGCCGTTCCCAGAATTTCAACCTGAGTATGTCTTTCGCGATGATAGATATTGATAAGTTCAAAGAATTTAATGACCATTACGGCCACCTGGTAGGAGATGTCATCTTAAGGGAGATAGCCAAGACGATAAAGGAGACGATCAGGCAGATAGATTTCATCGGCCGTTACGGAGGCGAAGAGATTGCCGTTGCCCTGGTTGAGACGGATAAGGAGCAGGCGCGCCTGGCTGCAGAGCGTATCCGGGAGGCGATTGAGGCTAAGGTCATTGCCGCTTATGATGAGCAGCTTAAGGTTACCGTGAGTCTGGGGGTAGCTACTTTCCCGGAAGATGCAAAAGAGGAGCAGGCGCTCATCGATAAGGCGGATGAGGCGCTCTATAAGGCCAAGGAGGCCGGCCGCAACCGCGTAGTCCTTTATTAGGTTTTGCGGGTCCTGACTTGGACTGTTTCTCGCTTCTAGACGAAGCTCGAAATCAGTCCAAGTCACCCGCAAAACTGATAATTAGGAGAATTCGTTGATTGCTATTGCAGCTTGTTATATTGCGGTTATTCAAATATTCCGGAATATCTTTAGATAAGTTAGTTGTGTTCTTTAGCGGGTGGCATGGGGATGCTTCGCAGCGCGTCTAGCGCAAGAAGCGCCCCATGACAGGACCAGCTAAAGCCTCAAACAGATAATATTATCCCTTGAAATTATAGGAGTTATAATATAAAATACTGCGATATGGCTAAGCGCGTCATCATTGCGATTGACTTAGGCGGCACGAACTTAAAAGTTGCCCTCCTTGATTTGAAATATAAAATCCTGGATAAGAGAAACCTGAATACGCAACTCCTTGGTAAGAAAGAGGGTTTGCTCTCTGCGATAGGGACTTCTATAGACAGGATTACGCAGGATAACGGCTTCAGGAAGAGCGATATCCTGGGTGTTGGCCTCGGCCTTCCCGGTCCGGTGGACGCGGGAAAAGGTATCGTCCATTTTTTCCCCAATATTCCCGGATGGAAGGAAGTAAAACTGAAGACTATCCTGCAAAAGAGATTGAAATTACCCGTATTCCTGGACAATGATGCCAAGCTTATGGCCTTAGCGGAATATGTGTTAGGAAATGCCTCGGGCTCTGCCAATGCCCTTTGCGTTACTTTGGGGACAGGCGTAGGTGGAGGTCTGATCCTTAACAAAAAGCTTTACAGGGGAAGCGATAACGCCGCCGGAGAATTAGGCCATTTGCCTATTAACGAGAATGGACCCGCCTGTAATTGCGGAGGTATTGCCTGCCTTGAGGCTTATATCGGGAACAACAGAATAAAAGCCCAGGCAAGAAAAATATTCGGATACGCTATCACGCTTGAAGAAGTAAGTTCTTTGGCTGCGAAGCAGAATAAAAAAGCAAAAGAATTATGGGGCAGGGTGGGGAGACAGTTGGGCTGCGCGCTTAGCGGGATAGTAAACCTGCTGAATCTTGACGTCATAGTCATAGGGGGAGGAGTTTCTGCCGCCGGGCCGGTATTATTCGATACAGTCAAAGAGACGCTTAAAAAGAGGGCGATGAAGGTGCAAACTCAAAGGATCAAAGTCTTAAAGGCAAAACTGGGAAGCGATGCCGGCTTAATCGGCGCCGCGATAATGGTAAGAGAAGGAGTTTCTTCATGAAGATCTTCATTGATTCTGCCAATATAAACGAGATAAAGGAGGCTTCTCTGTTGGGGGTTATAGACGGGGTGACTACTAACCCTACACTGGTGGCTAAAGAGAAAAGGCCGGCCGTGGAATTGCTGAAGGATATCTGCGCGGTTGTCTCCGGGCCGGTGAGCGCTGAAGTCATCAGCCTTAAGGCGGAAGAGATGGTCACAGAGGCTCGCCCATTAGCCAAGATTGCCAAGAATATTGTTATCAAGATACCCCTGATTAAAGAGGGGCTTAAGGCAGTAAAGATTTTATCTTCTGAAGGCATTAAGACAAACGTAACGCTTTGTTTTTCCGCTAACCAGGCGCTATTGGCAGCCAAATGCGGCGCAAGTTTTATCTCTCCTTTTATCGGCAGGCTGGATGATATCAGCTCAACCGGGATAGATTTGATACGTGATATAAAGTTGATTTACTCAAACTACAAGTTTAAGACCGAGATTATCGTGGCTTCCGTGCGTAACCCCTTGCATGTGCTGGAGGCAGCTAAGATCGGCGCAGATATCGCCACGATACCTTTTGCGGTGATCGAGCAGCTTATAAAACATCCTTTAACCGATATAGGCATCCAGAGGTTCATCGAAGACCACAAAAAGATACCCCAAAAATAATCATGCTGCGCAGAGTTTGTTTACTATCCTTGGTTTGGAGCCTGGTGCACAGCCTATCTGCTTACGCGCAGGAAGGAAAATCCCAGCCGATCGTTGTCAACG
>DATJPP010000146.1:0-4076 GCA_035506355.1 Candidatus Margulisiibacteriota bacterium
ACGGGTGATCTCTTCGGGGCTAAGCAAGTCCGCCTCCCAGGGTATCTCTTCCCGGTATGCCTGCGGAGGCTCCAGATCTTTTTCAGGATGACGGCCGCTGGGCAGAGGCCAATTTTTATAATGCACGAGGTAGGGATAAAATTGTATCCCTTCCTTACCCTCTACTCCCCATGCCGCAACCCGGGTAAAAAGATAAAGTGCGCGGTGGTCGCCATTATGGTCAGCCGGATGCGAAAGGAATATTTTTGTAGGCTTAAAACCTTTCAGTATCGCGGTGATATCCTTTATTATCTCCTCCCCTTTATAGGGCGCTCCGGGGCGGAAGGCATTAGAATACGGAACCGCGCGGCATTTAGTCAGCATACTTAAGAATGGGGCTGATTTCTGCCAGTGCTTGGTCCATATATCCAAGGCCCCAAAATCAGGATACCCCAGGAAGATAATATCTTCTGGCGATACGCCGAGAGTTTGATCCGCTAAAAGCGCTTCGTCATGACGGATCATCCCCATCCCCTCCACTGCCTTAGGGATAATTACCGGACGCTTGCGGTATACAATGAATGACCATTCGTTATTATCCCCGTAACTAAGAAAGAGGATGCGGAGCGGTAACCCTAGGGCCTTGGCCTTCTGAATGATCCCCGCGCAGGCTAAGATCTCATCGTCTGGATGCGGCGCTAAGATTAAAATACGGTCATGCGCATTCAGTTTTACCTGAGGCCATTCTTCCGCAGAGGCTAAGGCTAGCGTCAGAATGCTGAAGATTATGATTAGGACAGCCTTCTCAAAGCCTTTTCCCAAAGACATAGAATTCCAGCTCCTTCCCTATGTACGACTTAAGATATGATCTCCTGCTCTTAAAAAGCTGGCTGAAACCCAATTTTGTAAAAAAAATGCTTGCCCCTTCTGATAATGTACCGAGATGTACTCCCGAAATACCTTCTTCTCTTAAATATTGCAGGTAGCGCGCGATTAATTGCGAGCCGACCCCTTCTCCCCGGAAATCTTTATCCAGATTAATATGCAGGATGGCGGGAAATCCCGAAGAAAAATCAGGTGCGCGGAATTCTCCCCTGAGCAGGCTGATGAGGCAATACCAGAAGAAACGAAGATTCCTCCGGCTAAAGAATACCCCCCTCCGGAAAGCCTTAATTATTAATCCGGGCAGAATACTTTGGCTAAAGATCCGCCCCATGGCCCTTGCGTCTTTTGCACCGGTGATATAGCCAACGACCCTATTGCTTGCTACCGCCACGAAAGAAGACTGCGGTTCGTAATCCGTAAAATAGATTGTTAAGGCATCAGCCAGTATTTCATCATCAAAGAAGAATTTTCCTCTCTCCTTACCCAGAAAAGCGGTATCGCAACTGATGCGCCGCAGACCTGCTCTATCTTGAAGGCTGAATTTCCTGATAGTTAGATTTTCTTCCATTATGACGAACTGGTCTTGGGGTGAAAAAATACGATCGTAATATACAGAAAGGCCGCATACAGTAAGAATATTGAGAAACCTGCGCTCCTGGATAGATTGATGCACAACAGGCTCCCCATTATCCCCATATAACCGTTGATCCCCCAGGCAATCGGGATTAAATCTCTATTTTTATCGCTGAAAGTCTTTAAACCCTGGGGGAAGAAGGCCCCCAGGGTAATCCCGAGAGGAAAAATAAACACAACAGTGATCAAGAATTTGGCCCATAAAGGCAGCCAAAGGAGATACCTGTTCAGGCCAGGGAGAAGAACGAAATAACAGCATAAAAGAAGAGCAGCACTAACCGATAACTTTCTAAAGTTTACTCCCTGATGCTGGAATAAGCGGCCCGAAAGCCAGCTTCCCATTCCCGTAGATGCAAGCAGGCTTGCCAGGACGAGGGCGAAAGAATAAATGGGATTACCCATCAAAAGTACAAAAGACTGCATAACCGCTATCTCAACAAAAATAAATCCCAGCCCCAGGATAGCAAAATAGATCAACGCCTTGTAATTTCTGATAATAGAATCCTTTTTTGCCCTGATAACCAGCGGGAGAAGGATAAAGACTAAACCTAAAACCAACAGAGAGTCCATAAAAAAAACCATAAAATCACTAAAAAACTCCTCTCTCTTATTTAAAGATGACGATTCACCGAGAAACTGGCCCCAGCGCAGGCCTCTAAATGGATTTCTCCCGCGGGTCATAATGTGTACAAAGGGGGCATCATCATGCGGGATAAGAAGGTTCCTATTATACCTGGCAGATAAATCCCTTACAAAACGATCAAGATCACGGCTCTTTAACAGATCCTCGAAAACACCAAAGCCCTCACGGGTAAAATAAGGATTGTAAATAAAGTGCTGATTTATGGGACCAAGTTTAAGACGTATCTCCTCCACCTCCTCTCTTGTAAAATCCGAGCTCTTAATTACCAACCCCAACGTATCATACGAGGTGAGGTTTACCGCGCGAGCCCCGCTGATAACCTGCTGGTCGTTTCCCAGAATAATTACTTTACGCGCAACACCCCGGACCCCAAGCTTCTCGAAAGCGGACTTGACCATGGCCAGAACCTTAATCTTATTGCCATCCACAACTATAATCGTACCGCCGTAATTTAGGTGCTTGAGATAACTCTCAAATGCCTCTTTAGTGTATAAATATTGCGCCGTGTCGCTGGCAATCCCCAAACATTGCATACTGGTGGCTCCTGAAAGGGAAAGAATGATGGAATCAAATTTTTTATCGCTGGATTCAATATAACTGCGCCCTTCCTGATTGACCATATGGATATTGGGCAAATTAAAGAAAACAGCTAAGTTACCTCCCGGTATAGACTTGGCCTTGTCAATAATAAGGCTGTTAAGCTCAACCCCGGTTATATCTGTCCTCCCCTCCGAATAACTATATGCCTCAACCATTTCACGGCCTGCCCCGGCCATAAGGACCAGGATATTTTTTGGCTCCTTCAGCAAGAAACTGAAAGCCGAAGAAGAATTATAAATGCTGGGCTTCAAAGAATAGGGGGCTTTTAGATTAAAAGGCACGACCTTTGCCTTACCGTACAAAATAGAAAAAATATACTCAGGAAACTCCTCAGACACATTTGCGGGATATTTAGCCTGGAGATTATGCAATAAAGAAGTCCTGGAATACGCATTCCAACGATGCCAAATCTCCTGGTAATATGGCACGGGCTTAGCCCAGCTAGGATTGTAATACCTGATTTTTATCTCAAGAAAATCCGTCCTCATATTCACAATTAGCAAAACTAGGGAAGCCAAAATATATACTGCGGCCTTGGGCAGACGGGCATTATTAAGGCGATGTTCATAGATAAAGAGCAGACAAAATACCAATAAAGATAGCAGGAGGAGGGCTGAACTGGGAGGCAGGTAATTAATCCCGATGGTGCCGAAAACACACCCCAGGGATGCCCCCATCAAATCAAATAAATAAATTTTAGCGCTTTGCTGGGAATAATTTTTATATACCAGGGAATAGATAACGCCGAGCGAAAAGAAGGAAAAAATAAAAACCAGGCCGATGCTCAATGAGCTGCCTATGGCTACAATCAGCATCCGGTTCCAATAGCTGTCGGATACAGCGCTCGGATTATAAATAAAAGGAATTAGCGAGAAGTTCCTCAGGAGCACCGTATAAAATAACAGCAATAGCCCCAAAATATACAAATATCTCAATATTATTGCCTGGAGATCCACTCCCCCTCGGTCGTGGTATTTCAAGTAGACGAATGTGCCGGCCAAGGTCAGCCCTAATAATGAGAATGATACCGTAAAGAATGGGGTAAATAGCAGGGCGCTAAAAATGACACCGAGGACCACCTGCAGCGCAAGAATGATAAAACTTAGAATAAAGATAGTCGCATAAACAAAACCACCCATTAAGACGTGCCCTTGCGCTTATTAAGGAGCAAACGAAGAATTTCCCGCACATCTTCTTTCATCTGGTCCAAATCGCTATGGAGCTGCTTGCTGATAATCCTTTCTACTTCTGCCTGCGTAGCAGCAAGATTAGTGAGCTCTTCCTGTTTTTTTATGCGTTCGGCTGTCTCTTTTTTTAATTCCTTCCATCGGCGCCA
>DATJPP010000147.1:0-4360 GCA_035506355.1 Candidatus Margulisiibacteriota bacterium
TGCTTACCCAGTATAGAATAATAGCACATTTTGCCCTGTCGTCTAACCGGTAGGACTTCAGATTCTGGATCTGACTATCATGGTTCGAGTCCATGCGGGGCAGTTATGAATTTGCAGCCCTTTGTAACAATTTATCTTGGAAAAGGAATATAGTTTATGAATTTGTTATATGCCCTTATTGCAAGCAGTATCGTAAGCCTCGTTTCTTTAATAGGAGTCCTCGCCCTCGTAATAAAAGATAACCTCTTAAAGAAACTCATTATTTTTTTGATAGCCTTTGCGGCGGGCGGATTAATAGGCGGGGCTTTCTTTGATATTATTCCCGAGGCCTCCGAATATGTAAAAGATATCACCCAGTTATTTTTTTACATTATATTAGGCTATACGCTCTTTTTTATATTGGAGAAATATCTTCATTGGCGTCATTGCCACTTAGCAGAATGCGAAATTCACAGATTTACATATTTAAATATTATTGGCGATGTCGTGCATAATTTTAGTGACGGCCTAATCTTAGGAGCAATTTTCTTAATAAATATCAAAGTTGGTATTGCGACTACCCTCGCAATCGTTTTCCATGAAATTCCGCATGAACTAGGGAATTTTACTGTTTTAATATATGGCGGGTTTTCCAAATCCAGAGCCTTGTTATTTAACTTTCTATCTGCCTTGTTTGCTATAGCCGGAACAATAGTTGGTTATTATTGCGCCAGTAAAATCAGCGGTTTTACCAGCATCTTATTGCCGGTAGCTGCCGGAGGTTTTATTTATATCGCCTCTTGCGATTTGGTCCCCGAATTACATAAGGAAGAAGATGGCAAGAGGTCAGCCCTGATAATGGCAATCTTTATTTTTGGAATTATGCTTATGTATTTTCTTAGAAGGCTCGGTTAGTTAATTTCTTTGCCTCTGAATTATGAAGAAGATTTTGTTTTCTTTAGTTTCGTTATTGATTTTTCTAAGTTTGGTATTTAGCGCAAAACCTGCTGAATCTAAAACTTTTGCTAAAGGCAAACAAAATTCGGGAGGAAGCAAAACGGAGGCTGAAATCAAGGAAGCAGAAACAATGCTGGAGACCATTAAATTCGTGCTTGAACATTATAAATTAGATAACGGAATGTATCCGACTACTGAGCAGGGCTTGGAGGCATTGGTGAAAGAAACCACAATCCCTCCCCTGCCTCATAATTGGAGAGGGGCATATCTTGGAAGAATACTGATGGATCCTTGGGGGAAGCCTTATAACTATCTCTCCCCGGGGGCCCACAATAAAAACAGCTATGATTTATCATCTTACGGACCCGATGGCGTAGAGAGTAATGACGATATAACTAATTGGTAAGCAGTTATTTTGATTTATCTGCTCCTTCCGCATACAGCCAGTTACAGATTTCGTCCGATAGGGGGCAGCCAATCTGTTTTTCAGCCTTTCTAAAAACACATTAATCGCGGTTTAATTCATAAAACACGGGAAACATATATGCAAGCAATTGGCAGGAATAAAAAACTCAAAAACGCCATAGACCTGTTCTTGATTAGTTTTTTGGCGCTTTACTTTGAGATTCTATTTATTCGCTGGATTTCCTCTAGCATACAAATCACAGCTTTTTTTACTAATATTGTTTTGCTCGCCTCTTTTCTTGGACTCGGGATAGGATGTCTTTTGTCAGAGGTGAAGTTTAAATTTATAAATATTTTTTCTTTTTCGATATTGAGCGTTGTTTTAGCGGTTCTTATATTCAAACGGGTGGATGTTTCAGTGGCCTCTGTCCAAGGAGAGGTTCTCCGCGGATCATATACGCCCAATGGCGTCAATTTTCTTTTTATTATTGCAATCCTCTTTTGTATTATTTCCTTGTTTTTTATACCGCTGGGACAGCAATTAGGGCTTAGTTTGAAATTATTCCCGCCATTGAGTGCGTATTCCTTGAATATTGCAGGGAGCATCTTCGGTGTTGCAGCATTCTCGTATCTTTCTTACCTTATGGTCCCGCCGCTTTACTGGTTTATATTAGGTCTTTCTCTGGCATTGTGGTTTACTCTTGGCTTAAGAAGCAAATTATTGCTGCATCTGGGAGCCTCTCTCTTGGTGCTTTATATAGTATCCCGGATGGACCCCGTTTCTTTCTGGTCTCCTTATCAAAAAGTAGATATCAAGCCTCTCCGGTATTCTCTTCAAGAAAAACCCCAGGATTTTAATATCACCATAAATAATACGCACTTGCAATATGCCTTTAATTTGAGCGATGAACGGGTAATGAGGGATGCGCACCTAAAGCATTATAAGGCGATTTATGAATTTCCTTATACATTTTGCCAGCCTAAAAATGTTTTGGTCCTGGGCGCAGGTTCGGGAAACGATGTCTCGGCTGCCATACGTAAAGGCGCAGAAGAGATCGATGCCGTGGAGATAGACCCCTTCATAGCGCAATTAGGATACGATTTACATTCCGAAAAACCCTATCAATCGCCAAAAGTTCATGTATTTATAGATGATGCCCGTTCTTTCATCCGCAGGATGGATAGAACCTACGGCCTTATCACCTTTGGTTATCTTGATGCTCACCGTGTTTTATCGCAGTTCTCAAGCGTGCGAATGGATAACTTCATTTACACAAAAGAAAGCTTCTCTGATATCAAGAAGCATCTCGGGGATGGCGGGTATGTAGTTTTGACTTATTTGGGGTTTCGCAGATGGGTTGAGGAGAAGCTATATTACGGTCTTAAGGCAGTTTTTGGCTCGGATGTTATAGCAGTCCGAACCACTACTTATAACCCGGATGATACGGTAATTTTGGTCGCAGGTAAAGGCACCCGGGATTTAGTGCTCCCTGAATCGCCATATTTTAAAATTGACAAAAGCTTTACGGGTTCCGGAGGGTATATTTCGGACGACTGGCCATACCTATATCTTAAAGAGAGAGGCATCCCGGTTCATTATCTCATTATTTTATTGTTTGTATTCTTTATTTCGCAATTGGCCATCCAAAATACGAATAAGCTTAGTTGGAAGCACTTTGATACGCACTTCTTTTTCCTGGGAGCCGGATTCCTTCTTTTGGAAACGGTAAGCATCACCCGTTTTGCTTTATTGTTTGGGAGCGCATGGATTGTTAATTCCGCGGCCTTTGTTTCTATAATGGCCATGATCCTTCTGGCTAATATAGTTGCGGCGAAAATACGAAACATTAAAATTAATGGTATTTACGCATTGCTTTTTAGTTCCATCTTGATTAACTGGCTGATTAAGCCCGGCACGTATTTGTCATTCAGCCACCCCCTTTCGCTCATTTTATCGTCCAGCATGATGTCCTTACCTTTGTTTTTTGCGGGTATTGTTTTTGCAAGTTCTTTTAAGAAAGCCAAGGATATTACCGGGGTGTTCGGTTTTAACCTTCTGGGGGCGATTGCCGGAGGCTTATGCGAGTACATATCCATGTGGAGCGGGTTTAATTTTTTGTATTTGATTGCAATAGTAATGTACCTGGCGTCTTTTCTGGGTCTGCAAAATAAGAGGATAGCATGCATATCCCCGATGGCTATTTAGGGCCGGAGACTAGTGGCGCAATGTATGCCGTGATGCTCCCGATATGGGTGGTTGCCTCACGCATCGTGAAGAAGACGTTGAAGGCAAGACAGGTCCCCCTGCTTGCCATAGGCGCGTCTTTCAGTTTTGTGATCATGATGTTTAACCTGCCTATCCCCGGAGGAAGCACCGGGCATGCCGTAGGCGCTGTATTGGTGGGGATACTCCTGGGGCCTTGGGCAGCCTGCATCGCGGTTACGGTCGCGCTAGTTGTGCAGGCGCTCCTCTTCGGCGACGGAGGTATTACTGCCATAGGCGCCAATTGTTTTAATATGGCGTTTATTGAAGTCTTTGCGGGGTATTACCTGTATAAACTTATAAGCGGGAATTCTGTTATTACTTCGGGAAGAAGGGTTATGGCTGCTGGCATTGCCGGCTACATCGCTTTAAATATCGCCGCATTATCCGCCGCGGTAATGTTTGGTATCCAGCCTTTACTCTATAAAAGCGCAAACGGCCGATCACTGTATTGTCCTTACGGCTTAAATGTAGCAATTCCGGCGATGGCAGGGGAACACCTGCTTATTTTTGGATGGGCGGAGGCGGTTGTGACCGCATTGGTTGTAAAATACCTGCAAAAACAAGACCCCGCTCTTCTTGGGGCCAGGGGATGAAGACCACAACTAAATTATGGCTCGGGTTAGGTTTTCTGGCCCTGCTTTCTCCTCTGGGGTTAATCTTGCCGGAGTATTTCAGGGCTGGCCCTGCCTGGGGGGAATGGGGGGGAGGTTTTACCCCCTGGCACGCGCCTATACCGGATTATATTTTTAAGGG
>DATJPP010000148.1:0-2329 GCA_035506355.1 Candidatus Margulisiibacteriota bacterium
TCCTGTTTTATTCTTTTCAGATTTTGCAAGTTTGAAATAACTTCTTTAAAATCTGCGTTTTCCCTTATAAAGTTGTAATTTGACGGATCCTGGCTATCTATAGACACAACAATCTCATTTAACCCCTGCTTGATTAGGCGCCGGATCATATCTTCGGTTAGAAGCGTGGCGTTAGATGTAAAATTTACATACGGCTTCTGCCTGTTCGCCAAGGACGGGTCGTTCCTGTCTTTTATTCTATCGATGGCATCTATAAACTTATGGAACTGCGGGTGTACCAATGGTTCGCCCCAGCCAAAAAACGCGACATTATTTATATGCCGGGCAAAAGGAATAGTTTTCTCGAAAATACCGTAATCAAGATTTGGCACTCCGATTTTTCTTACTTCCCGTTCGCGGTTTTTTCTGCACATATAACAGTTGAGATTGCAATTTCTAGTTACCTCAAAATGTATAACTTCGGGGTAATCAATCATGCATATCAACGGAAAACGGTCATCGAAATTGATCCTTGAATTAGAAAATTTTAGCCATTTTATCTGGCAATCTTCGCTGCTTTTAACGCCGAAACCGGATATTTTCCCATCCCAGTAATAACCCCATTTCCCTGACGGACCGGCGGCTCTTAAAATTGCTAAATCAAATCTGTAGACAGCAGGAGTGGTGTGCAGATATGTCTCCTTGGTTACATACTTATTTTTATTTACCTCCCACCAAATAGATATCCCGTGCGGCATTGTTGAAGTAACGCAAAGATATAAATAGCGTGCCTTTTCTGCACGGATATACGGCATATCCTGGTTCAACAGACTTTTCTCTCCTTTAAAATTATCCGTATCCATCTACTCCTGGACCCTAAGCCTCAGCTTTTTTATTCTATCAGCCAACTCGATTGTCATATGTGACTCTAATTTACTTGGATCAAGCACGCTAAAGGTACACTCCTGGCATTGGCGGGGAGGATTATCTGTGTAAAAGGCTGCCCGGAATTCCTGGAACTTGGGAGAATTCCATATTTCAGCCACTGACTGTTCCTTAATATTACCCACAAAAACATCAGGATTTACGCGGCAAACGCAGGGGTAAACAACGCCGTCAACGTCTACATACATGTTTTCAAAAGGAAACTTGCAATCCCTTACCGACCTTATCTTTTTTATCTTAGAGCCGAATTTGTCCGGCATCACTACGTTTACCTCTAATTCTTTGGCGATAGCGATAGTCTCATCATAATAATGATTATATTTCTCCTGGTAAAAAAACATGCTTTCATGCAATAAATCCTCTTTGCTGACGTGAAGCCGCGCAACGCAAATCTCATTGACATTTAGTTTTCTTGCCAGCCGGACTAACCCTGGGAATTCATGGATATTGCTGTTCATCGCTACTATAGCAAAGGTAATCTGAGGGTTTCCTAAAGAATGGTACTTGGCCTTTAATAAGTTAATATACTCTATAGTCTCTATAAACTTGTCAAAACTTGCCCCTTTGCGTATATGTTCAAAAGTCTCCTTTGTACACCCGTCTATAGAAGCGGTTATTTGCTGGAATCCATTCTTCACCATATGTTCGGCTAATTCCCGGGAAATAAGCTGCAGATTGGTAGTGCAGCCTAATGCTGAGAAATTCTTTTCAAAACAGTACTCTAAGATACGTGGAAAATCCTTATTTACAAATACCTCCCCTATCCCTACGAAATTTAAAAAACCGAATTGGTTATCTTCTTTAAATAACCTCTGGAATGTTTCAAATTCAATGAACTTTTCCTTGTCTCTGACAGACTCTCTGTTGATCGGGCACATTATGCAATGAATATTACAGGCCCTGGATACGGATACGTGGATAACTTTAGGTATCTTGGAAACTGCGAAATGCTGCGCAGACTGTAGCTGTTGATTTTTAGACGATGCGTTATTCATGAACACCTTACCTTGTCAATCCTTCCCCTTCTCATTATTAAGCTCCTCTATCTCTTTAAGCGAGGCACTGAGTTGCCCGGCGAGATGATCGGATTTCTGGATCAAGGCAGCCCTGATACCTTCGAGGTTGAGGGCATGCTGAGTGAGTTCTTTTACCTTGGCCTCAAGCGTATTAACCTGCGCTGCCATATCAGAATTGGCGGCTTTAAGGTCTTTATTCTCTGCCTTTAACTTGCTGCGCTCTTTCTCCAAAGATGCGATCTGTTTACCCAGCTCCTCTATCTCTTTAAGCGAGGCACTGAGTTGCCCGGCGAGATGATCGGATTTCTGGATCAAGGCAGCCCTGATACCTTCGAGGTTGAGGGCATGCTGAGTGAGTTCTTTTACCTTGGCCTCAAGCGTATTAACCT
>DATJPP010000149.1:0-13276 GCA_035506355.1 Candidatus Margulisiibacteriota bacterium
TGATTTTAGCCTGCAGGAGATCACCCTTATAAGAAAGGAGGAGGCGCAGATTGACTTCTCCCTGGAAACCAGCCTCCTTGGCTGGAGAAGGATAGGTCAAATTATCCAATATGCGTTTCTTAACTACACTGGCGTATTTACCCAACGGGGTTGAGAGATCTTCGTCAACCGTATAATAAGCGGATTCCGGGGGGGCTTCCTTTGCTGCTTCTTTTAAGCCGAGATCAGGTTTCTGGCTGATAATAGTGGGGGTGAGGATAATGAATAATTCCACATTCCCCCGCTCACCGGAACCCCCGCCTATCGTGGCGGTTTTCTGTCTGAATAATAGTCCTAATATAGGAATGTTGCTTAATCCGGGGACCCTGCGTACATCCTCGGCAGACTTCTGTTTAATCATCCCCCCGATAGCCATACTCTGGCCGTTATCCAGGAAAAGCTCTGTGGAGGCGGTGCGCTTGCTGAGAGGATAGGCTTTAGCGGTGGGAGCGGTAACGTCTCCTATGGTCTCGGCTGTACCTACTTCGCTAACTTCAACATTTACTCCTAATTTTATGCGATCGCCCTCAGTAACCGTGGGCTTAACTTTGAGTTTTATCCCGTATTCTTTATACTCAACGCTCGTGCCAGACCCTCCTCCGGAAACAACATCGGTGGTAAATATGGGTTTTTCTCCTCCAACGAGCAATTCTGCTTCCTTACCGCTCTGACAGGCAAGCCTGGGCCGGGAAAGAATCTGGGCCTTACCTTCCTGAACAAGGGCATCCAGTTTGAAAGTGAAGGGGTCGGCGGTACTCCCTATGGCACGCTCTAAATTCAAGACTTTAAATAAGGTAGAGGGTTTTGTGCCGGCAGACTGAATCCCGGGAGAGCCCTTCTCTATAAGATTTAACGCCCCCGGCCAAGTAAGCCCCAGAGTCCTGGTGGCATCTTTATTTAATTCCAAGACCTGCACGTCTATCTCCACTACCGCCTCTTCTTCTTTTACCTCTATCAAATCTACTATCTTGTCTTTTAAGGAAGTCAGGGCAACGGCGAGTTTTTCTTTATCCTGGGGGGTTTTAACGCTTCCCAACAGAAATATTTTACCTTCTTTATCTTCTATCTTGGTATTAACCGAGGGAAAACCCAGGGTCTCCAGTATGCTGTCGATCCTGCCCTTAGCTTCAACCATATCCGTGGGGGTGACTATCAAGCTGTATTTCTGCTCACCGAAGCTATCCCAGACGACCAAAGAAGTTGTACCTTGGGCTTTACCTAATATAGTAAGCTCGCCCTCCTTGGCAGAAGTAACATCAGCTATATCCGGGTTGCCGACTGCAATACGTTTAGGCGAGTTGACAGTGATCGTCTTTATCGTGCCTATCGGGATAACTGTCTCATCCGCCGTAGGCTCTTCTGCCCTGGCAAGGCCACAGGTTAAAACCAAACAAAGACAAAGAGCAAAGGTTGTCGGTTTTTTCATATTTTTATTGTGATACGGTTAAGGTTTCTTTTTTTAGTCCGCGGTATATCTCTACTTCCCTGCCGCTTGGCTTAATAGAACCGTCGCCCGCGGGATTCTTATTCTGCGCCTGCGGGTTATTCATAATCATATATTGGAAGACGGTATCCCAGCTTGCCGGGGTTACCGGTTCAATATTGGCATCGGCGGGGGAACGCAAATTCAGGCGGATCCTCCCCTGCTCCTGCACAAAGGCGAGCAGATTTGCCTCTGAAGGAGCAATGGCTAAAGTTATCGGGGCAGAGGCCTCAGCTTGCTGTCCTTGCTGCTGATAACGCCTGTCATATTGCGCAGATGAGCCCATCTCTCTGCCTACCGCAAGAACCAAGACATTCTGGAAAAGCGGAATTACCGCTGGCTGCTGCGACATTCCCCCTCCTGAAGGATTCTGTACCGGAACGGGGACAACAGCCACAACATCCACATAATCGCCTGCCTTAATCATTCCTAACAGAGAAGCGATATTATCAACCTGTATGGTAATCGCCCTTTTACCTACCGGGGTCAGCATCGCCAGCGAAGAGCCGCTCGCCGTAGCCTCTTTAGCGGAGACGAGTTTGTTCAGGGTAATCTGTTCTCCCCTGGAGATGGGGATAAGCGTAATCATCCCGATGACCCTCTCCGGGGAGCCTACGGCCTGGGGTTGAAGATTGTCTCTTGTCAGAGACTGGGTTGCCAACATCTCGGCTGTAATAGTAGCGCCTTTAGGGATATCCGCGTTAGCCACTACAACTATAGCTTCGCTCTCCTGCCTTTTAGCCAAGTTCTGCTTTGTTTCTGATTCGATAATCTGCGTCTGGCGGTCGAGGTAAACCTTAATCAAAAGCATAGCAAAGGTTGCCAGGATAATAGAAGCTACTATCAGGATAATGCGTCTTTGCACTATTTTATCTCCCCCTCATATACTTCTATTTTGGCCTCGCGGGATAAATTCCCGGTAAGCTTATCGATTTTATCCTTCTGCTTGGAGAATAAGAGGATATTCTTTATATCGTCCCACATCTCGGAAAGGGTCTTCTGTTTTCCGCCGCGCTTAGCCTCCATCTTAAGGATATAGTATCCGTCCGGGCCGTTAAAAATATTACTGACCTTCCCTGCTTCCAGGCTATCCGCAAAAGCTACGTTGTCGAACTGGGCGAACTTCTTTCCCGGCTGGATAAACCCTAAATCCCCTCCGTTTTTGGCGCTATCCGCCTTTGAGCGGGTCTGGGCGAGTGTGGCAAAATCTCCCCCTTGCAAGAGCTGTATCAATATATCTTTGGCTTCCTGCTCGGTAGAAACAACTATCTCTCTTATCTGCCTCTCCTCGGGCTCCTTGAACTGCTCTTTATACTGGTTATAGGCATCTTCTATTTCTTTGGAGCTGACGTCAATATTGCCCGTCTCCTGCTTTAAGAGCCCCATTACCACCAAATCCATCTTATTCTTCTCCAGGGCCTTGACGATATCCTCGTTCTTATCTACGCCCTTATCCAGGGCATACTGGTAAAATAGGGCCCTGCGGATCATCTCATTCTTCAAATAGTTTACCTTTTGTTCTTTGGTAGTGATCTTAAGCTCCGGCTTATCTGCCTGGACCATAGAATTATAGGCATCAATCTCCTGATTCAGGTCTTCCAAGGTAAGGGTAAGATTGTTCACCTTGGCTATTGGTGTCCCCTTGACGACCGACGAAGCAGAAGATCTTTTCTGGGCTGTTTTTTTGGGATTTAAGAACTTTAGGCTGTCACAGCCAGCGGCGAGAAATAGCAAAGCGAGGATAAGTGGTGCACAAACGCGTCTCATCAGAAACCTCCCGTGGGTTTAATCCTTTTTTATCTCTTTAATAATCTTAACCAGCAAATCCGCTATTTTGGCGATAAGAAACAGAAAGAAAAAAAGAAAAGCGTATATCGCTATCAGAATCAGCCCCATCCAGCGCGGATAAGGGTTACCCGGTATAAGGCTAAAGAGGGTAGAGAATCCTCCAAGAAGACCCAGCAACAAAAAAATCCAGGCAGCGATCTTGACTACTGCGCTGGATGCTTTTAAAAATCCCAAATGCTCCTGCATTGGCCCTCCTTATTTTTCTTAATTGTATTATTTTTAGCACAAATGAAATTAAAAAGCAAGCGAAATCTTCGTCTCCTCTATCTCCCGGTTTAAACTTTCGTCTTTTTCTATATTGTACCCTGCAGCTTTTTCCAGCTCTTGCCGGGCCTTCTTGAGATAAGAAGTGATTTTTGTTTTTTTAGCCTTGGAAAGGTAAGCCCTGCCTAACCAAAGGTGATAAAAGGGAATTTTAGAATCGTAATTTACCGCCTCGCCAAGCTCCTCAATGGCGCCATCGTCATTCTTAAGTTCCAGGTTAATCCTCCCTAGATAATAGTGAGCGGGCGCGTATTTTTTATTTATCCTTAGGGCCTTGCCGAACATCTCAGCGGCTAATTTATAATCCTTCATCTCCTTGAGGCAGCGTCCCAAATCAACGAGCATCTCGGGGTTTGAAGGCATAAGCGCGCTTGCCGCACGCAGGCTATCTAGCGCCTCCGGGTAGGATTTTTTACGCAAGAAGACTTTTCCGCGTAACTGATACGCCTCGGCACAATTAGGCATTATCCTTAAAGCCTCCCTGCACTCATCCAATACCGCCTCATCGGCCTTCAAGAGATCAAAGAAGCGGGCGAGCTTGATATAAGGAGAGGGGTAAATTAATCTTGTCCCCAGGTCTTCGATTTTAACCGGGGCAACGGGATAATGAGCCGGATCAATGGCATACCTTTTAATCACCTCCCGGTTCTTTGGTATATCCTTTAGGAAGATGGCGGCATACGGATCCAGAAAAACCAGCTTCCAGCCAGGGCGGCGAGAAAGTGGAGCTACCATAGCAGGAGGAGGAGAAGCAAAGGCCATACTAAAAATAACGGCGTCGAGATTATATTTATCCACTACCCTCGAGAAGAGGGAGATATCCCCATCTAAAATACGCTGCTGCTGACTGAAGAATTCTCCTCCGTATAATTCGGTGCGGCCATCGATAAAGACCTTTACGCGCGGCCAAGCATTCCCAACCAGGTAGGCGCCGGAATTGAAATCGTTGAATATGTTGGGGCCGATCTTGTTTTCGAGGATAAATTGCACTGCCTGGGCGGGGTAACTATCTTTATCTACATTCAAGATGGCGCTCTGAGTTTCCATCTTGTTGAAATCAAAATAATTGCGCAACAAGAGCGCGTCGAGCCTGGAGACAAGAAAGGCGATGAAGATAATCTGGGCAATAATTTTTGAAAGATAGAACAAAATGTTCTTGCCGGGGGCATGAATCTCTACGCGAGAAGAGAATCTCTTCACTGTTTCTCCAGCGTAGGTTACGGCCATCAGATAGGCCACAAAGGCGAAGTAGGCGGAATTGCGTATGGTAAGCCCGAAGAAAAAGAAAAATACCGCCAGGATAATATCCACTATCCTTACCCTTTTGAAATTAACCAGCACGACGACAAGACAGAGGATAAGCATAATGTTGTAATAATGCATAGGAGAGTAGTATACCTTGAAGGTAGGCTGCAACTCCTGGATGTATTGAAAGAATATTTTATTGCTGCCGGTTAAGACCTCCCTAAAGACATGCAACGGATAGAGCGCACCCTTAAACCCTTGAGGATTGGCTAATCCGGCCAGGACGGTTAAGAGTAAGACTGCCTTTAATCTGCCGTAAGCCTGGTTACTTAGCGCTCCCCCTTCTCTTAAGCGCGGGGGTAAGAATTCGACCCTGCGTCTTAGGAATTCGGCAGCGATAAAAAAGAAAACAAGCAAGGGCCCAAGTATGAAATAACCGTGCATATTGACCCAGAGCAACTGCACGGGCAGGAGAAGCCAGATAGTCTTCTTTTCAGGATGAAACCTTAATAGGTATAAGTAAATGTTAAAAAATAACAGGCTGAAGATATCCGGTCGGATATTGAACCTGTCCGTCGAGGCATGGGCGGTTAAGAAGAGAAATACCGCGGTCTCAAAATAAGAACCTATGCTCTTATGGCCCGTGAGGAACAGGATAAGGAAGACACTAGTAATGACCAAGCTCTGTAAAAGGATAAGCCCCCCCACCTGCCAATGCGCATAGACTAAATAGGAGATTACCTGAAAAAGCCAAGAGTGATCAATCCAGGGTTTACCGGCAACGGTAAAAGAGAAGATGTCGTAGGCAGGAACACTTCTGTTCTGCAGGATAAACTTCCCGGAGGCTAAGTGCAGCCATATATCCAGGTCAAAAAGCGCCTTATGCGATAAGAGAAAGATGGTGCAAAAGACAGCTGCGACAAGCAGTATCCCCAGAAACTTATCCAGCACCGTAAAGGCTGATTCTAATCTTTTCTTGTCAGGCATAGGATAGTTGTCATAAATTTATCTATTCTTTCTAATCCTCTGTTCGTAAAATGTTTCTGCTCTGCCGGTGCAGGCGCCCGCAAAAATCGCATTCCCCTCTTTACTGAAATGGCCATCGCTGACATAAATATCCTTCACGCTAAGATGCCTCTCATCCAGAATTATCCGCATCTGTTCAGTCGGATCGTAGAAATCAGCCGTATCCATAATCTTCCGGTCGGCCTGAACCATGCCTTTAAAATTTGACAGCGCTTGCCACATCCCCTTGTTGATACCAGGGTCTAATTCCGCAAAAGAGGGGACCCAGACGATCAATAGAGGAAGGTCGTTTCCGGAGCAGTATGCGGACAATCGCTCTAATAATACGATGCTGGCCTCATAAGTATCGGTAACCTGCGAAGAGGAGACGCTGAGCTGATCCACGCGCATATAATTATTATTCTCATTCCCGTGCCTCACTAGGCCCCTGAAACCCTTCTTCATCAAAATAAATAAATGCGAATGCTGATTGAGCCAGCCATACGGCGTGCGCATCAATAAAAATCCAAAGAACGGCGAAAATGCCATTTTGTCCTGCACGACTATCTTACCCGCATCCCTCCTATAGGTAACCGTTTGTCCATACAGCGCGTCATAGGGGTCGTTCGCGCTCATGAAATAGATTATTCCTGCTGTATCCATCGTATGCCTTTCATGCAAACGAACAAGCAACTTATACACCTGGTTTATTCCATACCCGCCAACGCCGGCATTAACCAACTGTATACCCTTGAATTTACCCTGCATAGTTCTGGATAGAATGCCATAAAAAGAGTTCTCTATTTCCTGCCCCCACCCAAAGGTAAAAGAATCGCCTATGCATAATATCTGCCCTCTACTCCTATCAATCTCTTCATCCATACGGAACCCCGCGCTGTTTGTACGCACGGAGCAGCCGTAATAACTAATGAAGTTGCAGTTCGGTCTATTAACTCCCGCTAACTCCATATCCGGTTCGAAGTTAAAATCCACGAGCTGCTGCGGGGCAATCTTTCTGACGATAAACTCTCCGCCGATAAGAGAGAGTAGGGAAAAGATAACAAAAAGGGTAATATTTTTGGCCATAGAGATTTCACGGTAACCGTGCATGCCTCTACTGTGGCGGGGAGCCATTACTCAATATCGCCGCAGGATCCCAGCCCTACTTGCGCAGGGCCGGTTGTCGACATATTAAGTAGCCCCAACCGGATTTGAACCGGTGTTTAGTGGCTGAGAACCACGCGTCCTAGACCGGGCTAGACGATGGGGCCATATTTTTTGATCCGCTGCCCCATCGAGGAGTAGTAGTCTTCCCGCCCCGGCAATCTCACGACTGCGGCAGGAAGACGATGGGGCCGTTAAAGTTGTGATTATTTTACTATAAAATTATTCTTAAGGCAATTTATTTTATTGAAGTGATAATTCTTTTAAGGTACAATGGGAGGCAATGGAAATCAGCATCGGAGTAAGTATAGAAAAGGACCCTGCTTCAGCCGCCAGAGAAGCCCTCAAAGAAGCCATTAAGAACTTGTCCTCTGATTCCAAGATAAGTTTGGCTATCGCCTTCAGCTCTATCGACCTTGCTGGTACCGCCATCTTAAAAACAATCGGTGATTCCCTGGCGAATACCCCTGTAATCGGATGCAGCGGGGCAGCTGTCATCTCTAATAAAGGTATTTTCAAGCACGGCCTAGCACTCATGCTCTTGTGTTGTCCGAAGGGTACCTCTCTTAACGCGGCGAGCGCGTCAGAGATAAAAAGCAAGTCATCACTGGAGGCGGGCCGGGAGTTGGGAGAAAAACTTCTTTCCGGGTTTAAAGATACCCGCCGGGACTTAAGCATAGTCTTCTCCGACGGGCTCATAGAAGACAGTTCCGGCCTTATTCACGGGCTGGAGGAAAAACTGGGGATGAGTTTCCCCACAATAGGATGCGCCGCCTCTGATAACCTTAATTTTTTACGCACCTATCTTTTTCTAAATCAGAATTTGCTTGCCGATTCTGCCGTAGGAGTGCTTTTAGGCGGGGGAAAACTGCATTTCAGCATGGGGATAAGACACGGGTGGAAACCCCTGGGGAAGCCCCGTGAGGTCACCTTCTCCAAGGGCAACCTTGTTTTGGAAATTGACGGCCAGAGCGCGGCCAAGATATACGAAGAATACCTTGCCAGAAAGATTACCGAACTGAAAAAAGAACTGAAAAACTTCTCCATACTCTACCCTCTGGGGATATACCTGCCGGGAGAAGATGAGTATCTGCTGAGAAATATCATTTCTATCGAGCATAACGGTGCGTTGCGCTTTCAAGGAGATGTGCCGCAGGGAAGCCAGGTAAGGCTGATGATCGGGACAAGGACCTCCTGCCTCATCGCTGCCAAAGAGGCTGCAGAAGAGGCCAAGGCCGGTTTATTCAACCCCTATTTAAATAACAGGAGCCCTAAAAAATATTTTGTATTGCTTTTTGACTCAATCTTCAGGAACCTCCTTTTAAGCCGGGAGGCAAATAAAGAACTGGAGATCATTAAAAAAGTTTTTGGTCAAGATATCCCCATCATCGGCTTATACACCTACGGTGAATATGCCCCTTTAAAGGCGCTGAATTACCGAGGCAAGATTTATGCGCATAATCAAGGGGTAGCCATGCTGGCCATAGGAGAATAAATATGTTGAATAACGAAATATTCATTCATCTATCTTTTGCCGGGGGGTTAATCTTTATAGTCTGGGTAACTGCGATGATCATCGTCAGGATGGAAAGGTCGAAACAGCTTCAGGCTACCATAGATAAATTAAAGAAGACCCTCGATGAAATGGATGAGCAGGCCAAATTGATTGTACGCACGGATATGGAGTTAAACAAGACACAGGAGGAACTGGATAAGAAGATGACCGGCCTCTACGCCCTGCAAAGACTATCCAGCGCCATAAGCACCACCTTGGAGGAAGAACAGATCTTCAAGATGATCGACCCCAATTACCTTGAAGAGTTGAATTTTGAAAAATCCTGCGCCCTCCTCTGGAACGAACGGCTGAAGGCCTTTCAGATACAATTAAGCGTAGGTTATTCTGAGGAAGCCACGGGAAAGATCAAATCCGCGCCCGGATTGGGAGAGATAGGAGAAACGCTGCTTAAAGGGGAACATACCTTCTCCTCTGCTTCCCTGCAACACAATGATGGGCTTAAGAATAAGATACAAAGTATTTTTAAAACTTCCTTCTTTGTCCTCTCGCCTATCATGCCCAAGGAAGGCAGCAGGGGTTTTATCTTTGTGGGAACGGATAACCCGGAGGCCCTGATTAATGAAGGGGATGAAGAATTAATCACCATACTCGCCAACCAATTAGGGCAGGCGCTGGAGAACGCCAGGCTCTTTGAGAAAACCTGGAGAGCCCAGCACGACCTTGAGAAAAAGGTCGAAGAAAGGACTAAAGAACTAACCAGCGCTTTAAATGAAGTCAAGATGATCAGTAAGCGCAAGACCGATTTTATCTCTGCGGTCTCGCATGAGTTAAGGACCCCGCTTACCTCTGTCAAAGGCTACGCCGCAATATTATTGAGCGGCAAACTCGGCGATATCCCGTCTGAAATACGCGAAAGGCTGGAGAAGATCAACCGCCACAGCGACGAGCTGGTGCACATGGTCAACGACCTCCTGGATATCGCCCGCATAGAGGCGAACAGGATGACTATGAACAAGGAGAACCTGGACTTAAAGGCTGCGCTGGATGGGATAATGGATTTGCTCTCCGGACAGTTTAAAGAAAAACAGATAAATTTCAATGCCGAGATACCGCAGGATGCCAATAAAATCTTTGCCGATCGCAGCCAGATCTCCAGGGTCTTTATTAATTTATTCGGTAATGCCTTGAAATTTACCCCGGCTCAAGGTACAATTAGCGTACGTGCGCACAAAACAGATGGCTTCGTGCAGATTGACGTCTCCGACACCGGATGCGGCATACCGGAGGAGGCCAGGGAAGCGATATTCGAGGAATTTTACCGGGTAGATAATTCCATTAACCAGGAAGTGAAGGGCACGGGACTGGGTTTATCCCTGGTAAAGCATATCGTGGAAGCGCATAATGGAAAGATCTGGGTAAAAAGCAAGGTTGGCAGCGGCTCCACCTTCAGCTTTACCATACCGCAGACAGGATAGCTTATGGCGATTAAAATACTTATCGTTGATGACGACCCGGATATCAGGGATATCCTAAAATTAACCTTGTCGGAAGAGAACTATGAGATTATCGAGGCCGGCGACGGAGAAGAAGCCCTGAGGGTGATTAATTCCAAGCCCCTGGACCTAGTCCTTCTCGATTATAAAATACCTAAAATTGACGGCAGGCAGGTATGCCGGACGATTAAGAAAGACCTGCTGCTTAGGCATCTGCCCATAATCATGGTTACGGGCAAAGGCGATATCAGCGACAAGGTAGACGGAATGGACGCGGGAGCAGACGACTATGTAGTAAAACCGTTCGAGCCCAAAGAGCTCCTGGCGCGTATCCGCATGATCTTAAGGCGCACGGAGAGAGACCTTGAAGCCAACCCCCTCACCCGCTTACCCGGGAATGTCTCTATCATAAACGAGTTACAGCGTAGAATAGACAGCCAGGCCCTATTTGCGGTCTGTTATATAGATCTGGATAAATTCAAGTCTTACAATGATAAATACGGCTTTGAGCACGGGGATATGGTAATTAAAGAGACTGCCCGTATCTTAATTAACGCTTCTCAGGAGAGAGGAAACCCCGATGATTTCATCGGGCACATCGGCGGAGACGATTACGTCATTATCAGCACTCCTGATGCCGCGGATAACATCTGCCAGGGGATAATCAATGATTTCGAAAAGAAGGCCCCTTCTTTTTATAACGATACCGATAAGAAGAAAGGCTTCATCATCGCCCACGACCGGCAGGGGAAAGAACAGAAGATCCCTCTTCTTTCCGTATCCATAGGTGTAGTCACCAACGAATTCAGAAAGATAGAGCATGTCGCTCAGATAGGCGAGATAGGGGCGGAACTCAAGGCCCTCGCCAAGAGCATGGAGCGCAGCAACTACGTAAAGGATAAACGTAAGTCCGACCGAAGAAAACCGCCGACCGGGTAAAAAATAATCCCGCAGCACATATTTCTTTAGACAATTGCTGCGGGTATTTTTTTATAATTATAATGCGCGGGGAGGGAGTTGAACCCTCACAGGTCGCCCCACTACCCCCTCAAAGTAGCGTGTCTGCCATTCCACCACCCGCGCGTATGATCGCAAATTTGTATCGCTAATAATACACCAGCCTTTAAGGCTTGTCAACATTTTCCCCCGAAGCATGGTGATCCAGGTGCAGGTGAGGATGCGTGTGCATCTGATCCTTATGGCGGTGCCTGTGGATATGCACGAGGTTATGCACACGCAGGAACTCTTCATCAGCTAATATCTCAGCGTGTGGCCCTGAGCGGATTATCTTCTTCTCCTGGCCAAAGACATGTACGGTATCCGAGATCTCGGATACGATATGCAAGTCATGAGTGGCGGTAATTATGGTCTTGCCCTTCTCGTTGGCTTCCAGCACAAAATCAATGATATCCCTGGCAGTTTGCGGGTCAAGCCCGGCAGTCGGCTCATCCAAGAGCAGGATATCCGGGTCAACCGCCATGACAGAAGCAATCGCCACTTTCCTCATTTCTCCGATACTTAATTGATGCGGTGATCTCTCCAGGAGATGGGCAATTTTTAGTGCAGCCACTGCCTTGTCCAGTCGCTCCTCTACTTCTGGGGGCGAAAAACCCAATTGCAGCGGGCCAAAGACGATATCCTCTTTTACCGTCGGGCAGAAGAGCTGCACGTCGGGGTTCTGAAAGAGAAGGCCCACTTTCTTACGGAAAAACTGCGAAAAAGCAGGGTCGTCCAGCAAGCCCTCATTGAGCTTGCTGCCGAAGGCCTTAATGCTCCCCTGGCTGGGAAAGATCAAAGCGTCAAGCATGGCAAGAAGCGTGGACTTACCGCTCCCATTAGCCCCGATAAAAGCTACCTTAGAACCTTCTTCAATTGCCAAATCCAGCGCGCATAAGGCGGGGAACTTGCCAAGATAAGAATAATAAACCTCTCTTAGTTCAAATAGTATCTTTGCCATAAGCTCGCCGTGAATAAGGATGCGGCAGAGGCCAAAAATAAGATATCTTTCAGGCTTACCCCGGATTCTTCCAGGACTTTCGGTTCTCCGGTATAACCGCGGGAGAGCATTGCCATATAGACCTGCTCATGCATGAGGTAAGAACGCTTCCAAAGGCTGGCGATATTCCAGGCGACTATCCCCTGCCCTTTTTTTACGGAAGAGACAAAACCCACACGGCTCTTTATCGCCAGGTAGGTATTCTGCAGTATCTCAATAAAAAGATAAATGTAACGGTAACACATCCCCAGAGTCATCACGAAGAGCTGCGGCACTTTAAAGATACGTAACGCCTTTAGCAATTCCTGATGCCTGGTGGTTAAGACCAAAAGTATCCCCAGCGAGACGCTACTTAACACACGCATAAAAAATAAACCCGCGCTTAAGAGGCCCTGCCTGGTAACCTGCACGGAGACGGCAAATACCCTAAAGGAAAAAATCGGCTCACCGGGGGTAAAGATAGCAAAGAGTGCGGGCAAGGCAATAAAAAGAGAGAAGAAGGGGATAAAAAACCATGTGCGCTTGAAAAAGAAACTTATCTTGATGGAAGAGACGCCTGCCAAAAGCAGGCATAATATATAGACCCCGATAAGAAAACTAATGCTCTTTAAAAATAGGACTGCCAAAAGAAGGAATATGGTGGCTAATAACCTGATGCGCACATCGCGCGCCTGCAAGAAACCACTCTTGGCAGCATACTCCTGCGAAAAGATGGCCTCCCGCAAAAAAGAAAGAGCCCCCTCAAGAGAACGCTCGATAAAATTACCGGTCTTCATCTGCTTTTGCCCCTTACCGGGATCCCCTGCGACCTTAAGGCATCAGTCTTCTCCTTTGAGCACTTCATGCATAAGAAGACCGGCCTGGCGTCGCTGCGGTCATATCCCGCGGTCTTAACCAGCCTCCATAAATGCGAGGATGAGCCACATTGATCGCATTTTCCTTCCTTGACATGCCATATTTCCACCGCCTTGGAGGTAAAGATAAACCTGTCTACCCAGAAGAAGATCGCGCCCCCGATCAAATTGGCTATAACCGTAGACCAAATCCCCACTCCCAGTTTACGCACCACGATCCAGAGGATCGGAGTACTCAACTGCCAGCGGATCAAATATAAAAAATATCTTCTAAGCATCCCAAGTCTCTCCTATATTGAAAATCATTTCTTTCGGCTTAACAACCTTCCGACTACCAGGACGGCGCAGGCAGTCACGATCAATCCGATT
>DATJPP010000150.1:0-3186 GCA_035506355.1 Candidatus Margulisiibacteriota bacterium
CTTGACCCCTTCCTTCTCAAAGAGCGCCTTGTTCAATATTATCTCGTCGATTGGCCGCCCTACTCCTCCGGAGGAGATAATAATAACCTTGGAGCCCAATAATCTGGCTACAGTGGCGTTGGAATGGTCAAAGACCGAGCCTACCCCGGCATGCCCTGTCCCTTCTACAATGACCAAATCATTACCCTTGGAAACCCTTGAGAATGACTCCTTAATCTGCCTTGTGATCGACTTCTGGTCCGGATGTGCAATGTATTTCTCGGTAAAACCCTTCTCAACTGCGATAGGGCTCATATCTTTCAGGCCGCACTTGATCCCGCAGACCTCTTCGATGAGGAGCGAATCCTCATCGATCTTCAAACCCTCTTCTTCCAGATAGCGCTGCCCGATAGGCTTGATAAAACCTACTTTTTTGAAACGGCCCTGGAAATTACAGACCAGCCCCAAGGAAACGGTAGTCTTACCGTCATTCTGCTTGGTAGCAGCGATAAAGATCTTTTTCATTACAGGATTTCTTCTATTTTCTTTTTAAGTTCCGGCTTGCCCAACGCACCCACCACCTGGTTCATGACCTTGCCTTTCCTGAAGAACATAAGGGTAGGTATGGACATGATACCATATGCGGTAGCGGTCTGGGAGTCTTCATCAACATTGACCTTGCCAACCTTGATCTTTTTATCGTACTCCTTGGCCAATTCTTCAACTATAGGAGCGATCATCTTACAGGGGCCGCACCAGGGGGCCCAGAAATCAACCAGGACCGGAAGCTCCGATTCCAAGACTTCTTTCTTAAAATTCCCGTCAGTTAAATGCAGTAGGCTCATGGTCATAAATAAGTTTAAATTGGTTAATAAAATGTCAGGTAGGCGATGTATAAATTATCACAAAGTAAGGCTCAATGCAAGGGTTTTTCAATCCTTCCCTTTTCCCACCTCACTTCGTGAGGGAAAAAGGGACCATCATAAACAAGGCCTTAAGATATCTGACGAAGAGCGGGATTTTACCATGCCTTGAGGATAGTTCTTTGATAAAATTATTGTAATCATCCAGCGCCTGTGTGCAGAAACCAATCTCTAAGCTGTGTTTACTGTATTTTGCCTCTTCGTAGCTTGATGCGAGCCTTGCAAAGATATCATTCCCTATGGAATACATTTTTTGGACCGAATAAGCCAATTCAAGCGGAGGCAATACTCCGGGCTGCCGGAAGTTAAAGACGGTTAAAACTTTATTCGCGTTCTCAAAAAGCGCCAAGAGGAATTTCCTGGGATCAGACTTAAGCGAGTCAAGAAGGAGTTTTTTCTTTCTTTCTCTGGCAAAATAGAATATCATCAAGATGAGGATTAAAAAGGCCGAAAGGAGCGCGGCGATGAATAGCAGGTAGGTCCGTCTTCTGGATTCTTCTTCTCTGGCTTTTTCTGCGAGCAGCCTTTCATTTTCGCGTGCCTCCGCCTCCTTCCTGCTCTCTTCCTGCAAGATATCCATCTTCAGTTCGGTGATAGACTGCAACTCCAAAGAGGTGCTATCCTCACTCTGCTGCACGCTTGGCTCCTCTACATTCTTGATTAACTGAGCTACGCTGGAAGAATTTTTTACCCCCTCCAGTTTCTCCTTTAGTTCTTCGGTATGGAAATTGGAGGCCCCTTCCTGCTCTAATTTTTCACTCAACGACTTGCTCTCCTCCGCAACCAGCAACTGGGCCTTTAAAGAAAGGGCGTCCTTATAATCATCCGCTATCCCTTTAGGCATATTCCCCTCCCCCTCCATACCCTTATTTGCCGCGGCTAAGGCCTCCCTAACCTGGGAGGAATTTTCCATCTCCTCTATCTTTGAGGGAAGGCCTTCAACCATCTTGCGGGAAGGCTCGCCTGAAGAATTTACTTTCTCTTGCAGGGAATCAAGCTTGAGGAGGTAAAGTTCAAAGAGCTTCCAGTTTTTTAAATCCTCGGTCATCCCCTTTAATTCATTTTTGGCCTTTTCGCTGACCGAAGAAAGAGCTGTCGTCTTTTTTATCTCTCTCTCCTGCGCATCCAACTGCTTATAGCTACTGCCATAGAGCGTCTTGCCCAGGCGCATAAGGACCATCAGTTTTTCCAGCATCCCGAACCTCTCCTGGTTCATCTTCTCGCGCATAGCTACGATCATGCGCCTTTGCTCAACGGAAGTTTTCTTCTGCGTGTATTTCTTTATCTGAAAAGTAATCCCCTGGGTGTCGGCCCTATCTATCCCCGGTCCGGGAGTTTTTAAACGGCTGATCAACCCCTGTTCCGCCCTCCTTACCTCCCGGGTATATGGAGTATCTTTAATCACTTCATTCAGCGATTGCAGGATATCGTACTGTTCCGTGCTTGAACCCAGCTTAGGCAGAAGCTTTATGATTTCTTTCTGAAAGGTATCCTGCAAGTCATAATACTCGGTCTCCACGTCTGCCGTCTTGGAGGCGAACGATTCCTTCTCCAGGAATATGCCGCCCTTATTTAGATTAGCCAGGGGGAGGCTTCTAAAGAGCGTCCAGGATAAAGAGGCAATCGCAATAAGCAAGATGACGCAAAGATACACGGAATGATATTTTCTGGCCTTAATAGCCCTGGCGGCATCAAAGGATCCGTAAAACCTGGTATTAAGGATGAAAAACCAGAGCACAAAATATCCTGTCAATACTATCGCCGCATCAGAATGGTATTCGTTACCAAGGAGCGGATAGCCCATCACCAGCAAGATGCTTGAGCACTGCAGATAAGAAAGGAACTTCGGTAACCCGGCATTAAGGCTAAGGACGACCTCCAGGAAGAATATTGTCCGGATACAGATTACAACAATCTCCTTGTAGAGGAGTGTTGAGTCTAAGATAGAATATAGCGCCCAGACTAATACCCCTGCCGCCAGAAATGTAACCAGGCCCTGGATTATCCTGCTTAAATTATTCCGGATCAACCAGCCAAAGAATAAAGCGGCGATTATCACCGGTATATATGCCTGCTGGAATGGGCCAGGCAGATAATCCCGTATCAACGTGACTGCTGAAGCCAGGAGTAAAGATGTCAAGCCCAGCTCTACTCCAAAATAGATATCCCTGTCTTTCATCATGTCCTCAAGAATACCTCCTCCGGGTTATCCTGACGGGAAAAGAGGATGGGTTTACAGTTAAAGACCCGGGAAAACCTGATCCTGGCATCCTGCGCTACCTCT
>DATJPP010000151.1:0-6305 GCA_035506355.1 Candidatus Margulisiibacteriota bacterium
GCGTTATCCATACACAGGCTCTTCTGCGGGAAAAAACACCTTACTCCGCATTTTTTCAGGCTCCGGGCGAATTTTTCTCTTAAGGCATTATTTGCAACTACCCCTCCGCCTATCACCAGCTCTCGGGAATTTTTTAATTCGCAGGCCATAAGGGATTTTTTAATCAGCGTGTTTATAACTGCCTCCTGAAAAGAAGCAGCGATATCGGGGAGATCTTTCCTCGCCCGTGCGGGATTATCCTTTACATAATAAAGCACTGCTGTCTTTATCCCGCTAAAGCTGAAATCAAGGGGGTTCTTGGTCCCTGAACAATTGAATTTTATCCTCTGCGCCTCTCCTCTTTTCGCAGCCTCTTCGATAAAAGGCCCTCCGGGATAACCCAGGCCGAGGATCTTGGCTACTTTATCAAAGGCCTCGCCGCAGGCATCGTCCTGTGTCTGGCCAAGGAGGGTTATCTTATCAAAATCTTTTACGTAGAACAAACTGGTATGCCCGCCCGAGACCACCAGGGCCACATAAGGAAGCTTCACATTTTCCCTGTCCAGGAAATTGGCATAAATGTGGCTGTGCACGTGGTTGACCCCGATAAGCGGGATACTCAGGCTTAATGCCAACGCCTTGGCAAAAGATATCCCCACCAGCAATGAGCCCAAAAGTCCGGGGCCGCTGGTAACGCTGATCAGTCCGATATCATCGTATTTTAAACCCGCATCCTTCAAAGCCTGTTCTGCTACCAGCGCAATAGTCTCCAACTGCATGCGCGAGGCTATCTCGGGGATTATCCCCCCATACTTCTTATGGAACCGAAGGCTTGAGATGACAACGTTAGAGAGCAGGTCCCTTCCCCTCCTCACTACGGCTACCGAGGTCTCATCGCAGGAGGTCTCGATCCCTAAGACGTTCATCTTGCCAGCTCCGAAACAAAAACGAATTTATAGCCTTCCTTTTCTATCTGCGGCATCACTTCTTTTAATACCTCCAGGGTATTCCTGCGGTCATGGCCTATGCCTATGGCACTCCCTTTGACCCTGGCGCGCATTTTTAGCCTATGCAGCTGTTCTCTGATATACCCGGGGTCGCTATTATTGTCCAAGAAGATATTTCTTTTGGCAAAAGGGAGGTTGACCTTGGCAGCAAGTTCTGCGCAGATAGAACGCGGGCTGGCAAAACTATCCAGGAAAAACATCTTCCTTTTCTTTAGTTCCTCGAAGATCACCCGCATGACCCTGGGGTCTTGCGTAGCCAGTGAACCCATATGGTTGGATACCCCTCTGACAAATTTTACTTTTGACAGGTCATCCGTCACTATCCCCCTGATCTCTTCTTCACCCTGCGAGACCATAACCGTATTCTTTTCAAGACGGTATTTCTCCTGCGGCTCAAGCGGCAGATGCAGTATGATCTCGAATCCGCGGCTATGCAGCTCATCGCTGATAGCTTCGGAATAAGTAAGACCGGGGAGTACCGAGGCAGTCAGCGGATATTTTATCCCTTCCACCAAATCCATATTGTTAAGGTTATAGCCCCAGTCATCGAGGACAATGGCAATCTTGCCTTTAAGTTGCACCGCCGGAGGAACCGCCGCTTTTTTGGGCCTGCTGGTTATAATAAAGAGGCACTGGGATACCACTAACAGCGATAAAACAATAAGCGCAATTTTATACTTCAGCACCTTTTGCATTAAACCTTACCGCCCTTATAAAACCTTGCAACCTTCAGCACATTGATCGCCTGCATAAGCTGGTTATCATCCTTATATTCAAAGGCCTTCTCGGATTCTTTGGATTTATCCGTCTTCTCCTTCTTCTCTATCTCCTCAAAAACATCCTGCGGCTTAGCCTGCTTCTTGGTTTCCTCTTCAGGCCCTATCTTCTCCTCGCTCTCAACGACAATATCCGGCATAACCCCCTTCTCGTGGATAACCTTCCCCAGGGGTGTGAAATATTTGCTGGTGGTAAGCCTTAAGCCCGAACCGTCGCTTAAAGGTATGACTGTCTGGACCGAACCCTTGCCGAATGATTTCATCCCTAAAATTATTGCACGCTTGTAATCCTGCAGGCACCCCGCGACTATTTCGCTGCCTGAAGCTGAGCCCTCGTTTATCAAGACCACCATTGGGATATTGAGGATGGGATGCTCCTCGTGAGAGCGAAATTCCATATTCTGAGAGACCTTACGCCCTTTAGTAGTGACTATTATCTTGCCCGGCTCGATAAACTTCTCTGTGACTTTGACCGCCACTTCAAGCAGGCCTCCGGGATTGTTGCGCAGGTCTAATATCAAACCGGTCAAAGCGGTCTTGGATAAATTCTCTAGTGCCGAATTTATCTCCTGGGGCGCATTCTCCCGGAATTCTACCAATCGGATATAACCGATGCCATCCTCCAGGATCCTCGCCTCTTTTACATCTTTTATCTTGATTATATCCCTTACGATCTTGAATTCTAATACCTTCTTTTGCGATTCCCTTAAAATGGTGAGGTTTACCGTCTCACCCGGCCTTCCGCGCATCTTTTTTACCGCTTCGCTTAAGGTCATATCCCGGGTCATTTCATTATTGATCCTTACTATGCGATCGCCCGCCTTGATCCCCGCCCTCCAGGCAGGGGTATCATCAATGGGCGTGACTACGGTCAAAAGGGCATCTTTAACCGTGATCTCAATACCCACGCCGCCGAATTTCCCCTCGGTATCCACCTTTAATTCATTATAGGTATCCGGATCCATGAACTGGCTGTGCGGATCGAGTGCCGAGAGCATGCCTTTCAGGGAACCATAGATCAGGTCCTTAGGGGAGACCTCATCGACATATTCCGATTGTATGATGGCGACCGTATCGGCAAAAAGCTGGACCTGCCTATACATCTCATCCTTCTTTTTGGTTTCAATGGCAGAACGCGCCCAAGAAACAAAGGCAAAAACCAAGAAACCGGAAATTAAAGCCGCTAATAATTTCTTACGCATGGGATAACCTCCCTTTAAGCATCTCCTGAACCACTTTCGGGTTTGCCTTACCTTTACTCTTCTTCATTACCTGGCCGACCAGAAACATAAGCGCGTTGGCCTTGCCAGCCTTGAAATCCTCAACCGATTTGGCGTTTTCTTCAATTACTTCTTCTATCTCTTTTTCTAAGACACCTTCATCGGAAATCTGCGCCAGATTCTTCTCCTGGATAATAAGGGCTGGCGGTTTGCCGGTAGCAAACATTTCCGCCAATACTTCTTTTCCCCTGAGGTTAGAGATCAACTGCTTACTCTCTACAAGTTCGATCAACTCCAGAAAATCACCTGTGGAAATCTTAATTTCAGAAATTTCAATGTTATTGCTGCTGGCTATTCCGGACAATGGCCCGATTAGCCAGTTGGCTACCGATTTCTTATTTTTACCTTGCCTAAGGCGTTCTTCGGAATAATCGGCGTTGTTTTTGGTTGCAACTAAAATCTTGGCATCATATTCAGAAAGCCCGTATTCTTTCATAAAACGCAAGGTCTTTGTTTTGGGTAACTCCGGGATACCCCTTAGGATCTCATTGACTCTTTCGTCTTTAATAATAAAAGGCGGCAGGTCGGGTTCGGGAAAATACCGGTAATCTTTTGCCTCCTCTTTGGTGCGCATGGTTATGGTCTTTTGTTCCTTAGGGTCCCAAAGCCTGGTCTCCTGTGAAATCTTATTCCCCGCCGCCAGCTCTTTTCTTTGCCGTTCTACCTCAAAGGCAAGGGCATCTTTAACCGCTTTGAATGAATTCATATTTTTTAATTCCGTCTTGGTCCCCAAAGTGACAACGCCTTTCTCTCTTATGGAGATATTGGCGTCACAACGCAGAGACCCCTTCTCCATATCGCAATCAGAGACATCCAGATATTCGAGGATACTCTTTAAACTAGTAAGGTATTCATACGCTTCTTGAGGAGAATTAATATCCGGCTCGCTGACTATCTCAAGGAGCGGAACGCCGGCACGATTCAAGTCTACCAGGCTTGTCTCCTGGCGATGGATCAATTTTCCTGCGTCCTCCTCCATATGCACCCGGGTTATCCCGATGCGCTTATTATTACCTTCAAGATATATATCCAAAAAACCCTTGCGGGCTAGCGGAAGATCGTATTGTGATATTTGGTAGTTTTTAGGCAGGTCCGGATAATAGTAATGCTTGCGGTCAAATTTCGTGAATTCCTGGACGCGGCAATTAAGCGCCAGGGCCACTTTAATGGCGTAATCCAGCGCCTGCTTATTATAAACAGGAAGCGAACCTGGGAATCCCAGGCAAACCGGGCAGACCTGGGTATTGGGCTCATTACCGAATTCCGTAGAGCATCCGCAAAAAGCCTTGGTCCTGGTATTAAGTTGCAGGTGCACTTCCAGCCCTATGACCGTTTCGTATTCCATATCAGATTTTAGGTTTTATCTTATGCCAGTCAGTAGCCTGCTCATAGACATAAGCGACTTTAAAAAGAGTTTCTTCCGCAAAAGGTTTAGCCATAATCTGCAAGCCTATCGGCAGCCCGCTTTTGCTAAAGCCGCAAGGTATGGATATCGCCGGCAGACCCGCTAGATTTACCGAGATAGTGTAGATATCCGAGAGGTACATCTTTAAAGGGTCTTCCATCCTCTCCCCTATCCGGAATGCCGGGGTAGGAGAGGTGGGAGTAACAATACAGTCAAATTCCGAGAAAACCTTCTCAAAATCACTTTTGATAAGCGTGCGCACTTTTAGGGCACGCAGATAATAAGCATCATAATAACCGTGCGAGAGGACGAATGTCCCTAAGAGATTCCTGCGTTTTGCCTCCGGGCCAAAACCCTCCCCGCGGGTAGACTTATACATCTCGATGATATTGCGAGCCTTCTTCTCGGCCCTGAAGCCATATTGTACCCCATCAAACCTCGCCAGGTTGGAGCTGGCTTCGGCAGTAGCGATAATATAATAAACAGGGACAGCATATTCGGTGTGCGGCAAACTCACCTCTTTTTCCACCGCTCCCAGAGCCTTAAGTTTATTTATCGCCCCGCGGATTATCCCTTCTACTTCTTTATCCAGGCCTTCTATAAAATACTCACGTGGTATGCCGATCCTCAGGCCTTTTATATCCGGACCTAAAGACTTGGTGTAATCAGGGACCGGGGTATCCACGGAAGTAGAATCGTTGGCGTCATATCCGGATATGATATTCATCAATAAAGCGCAGTCCCGGACATCCTTGGTGATAGGGCCGATCTGGTCAAGACTGGAGGCAAAGGCAATCAGCCCGTAGCGCGATACCCTGCCATAGGTCGGTTTTAATCCCACCACCCCGCAAAAAGACGCAGGCTGGCGGATAGAACCTCCGGTATCAGAGCCTAACGCCAGTATCGCTTCATCGGCGGAAACTGCCGCTGCCGAGCCTCCGGAAGAGCCTCCGGGTACGCACTCGGTATTCCAGGGATTACGTGTAGGCCCAAAACAGGAATTCTCAGTAGAAGAACCAAAGGCAAACTCATCCATATTGGTCTTATACTTAAAAACTCCCATCCCCGATTCTTTTAGCCTGGTAATTACGGTAGCATCATACGGTGGCTTAAAGCCCTTTAAGATTCTCGAGCAGCATTCAGTATTATTCCCTTTGGTGCAGATATTATCTTTAATCGAGACCGGGATACCCGCTCCTTTGCCCTCTTCGGGAGAACTCCCCCCGTCAAGACGGGGATAGGCCTTGACTTTGGGTTCTGCCTCTTTTATCCGCTTGGATAAAGAAGAGTACACCTGCTCAGGTGTTATCTCCTTGCTCTTTATTTTATCGAAGAGTTGGTGCGCGGTTAATTGATAAAGTTCCATTTCTTAAGGCCTGTTATTCAATAATCTTGGGTACAGCATAGAAATTGCCTTCGCTAAGCGGCGCATTGGCAAGCGATTCCACAGAACCCAGGGACTTCTTAACCTTATCTTCTCTTAATACATTGCCAATGGGGAGGATATGGCTTGTAGGAGGCACGTCTTGTATTTGAGCCTTCTCCAATTTATCGATAAAATCTAGTATATCCTGAAGCTGCCTGGATAGCTTCTGCAATTCTTCATCCTTAAGCTCAATGCGGCTTAAGTGCGCGACATATTCCACTGTTCCCTTATCTATAGGCATAACCAACCTCCGCTTAAGATAGCTATAATAACACCCCTGGCTTTAAAAGTCAAAGTATACTTAGTTCAGCTTAAAGATTACTCCCTCGCTATCTTCGTAAATCACCTTGCAATCCAGGGGATAATCATTTAGCTGGCGATAGAGAGGCTCAAATTTGTTCACATAACCGTATCTGGCCTTAAAGACCTTTC
>DATJPP010000152.1:0-11100 GCA_035506355.1 Candidatus Margulisiibacteriota bacterium
TCATGCGCAGAGATATCTTCATCCTTTGCCCGGCTGAAAAGCGAGATCAAGGCTTCGATAAAACGGGTAGGGTCGGATAACGGCCTATAATAGGTAAGCACGAATTCAAAGAGGTGCTCGCGAAAAAAGACAGCCGCTTCAGGTAGGCTTAAAACTTTAAAATCCGGGTTTAAGCCGGCGACCAGGGCATTCTCGCGTAAGAGCTTATCACCAAAGGCATGGAAGGTAGAGATCCAGATATCGGTATAACCGTAAGGCATAAGGATATCTACGCGCTCCTGCATCTCCCTTGCCGCCTTATCGGTAAAGGTGAGGGCCAGGATCTCATCGGTCTTAGCCAGGTTTTGGGATAAAAGCCAGGCGATCCTGCGGCTGATTACGGTAGTCTTACCCGTGCCTGCCCCGGCAATAATCAGAAGCGGGCCTTCCTTGTGGACAACCGCCTTCTCCTGTTCCGTATTCAACCCCTCTAAAACTTTATCCATAGTTTTCTGTAACTATCTTTGCGTGTGCCGAGTCTTGTTCTCGCATCACCGCTTGTTTTCCCCACCGTGGAAAACTGCGCTTAAGGAATCTGCTCGCTCGCCCCCGACATCTAAAACTAGGAGGGCACCATGGCCGCTCGCATATTCACATGCTGCTCGAATCAAGCCTCGTCCCACGCAAAGCTGGCAACAACTGAAACAAAGCATATTTATTTAAACACAACCTATTATTATAAATAAAAGTATTATTTCTTTTTTGTAATTTAAGGAATAAGACCCCACCCAGCTTTTCATAATCTTTTGCTGCAAAACATCCCGAAGGCGAATCTTCATAAGGAGCAGTCCGAGATTCATAATACAATGATTTATTAACTGTAATTTCAAACGTCTTTATCTCAAATAAATCTCGCCAAAAATCGTCAACTATGATTAACAAACTTGGCTTATCGTTAGGAAGCTTTTTATAAGTTTTATTTACTACCTGTCGAACAGCTTTGGAGTCATCTCCCCACCTTGCTTCGTTAGGAAGATATTTTCCCTGGCTTAATCTCGGCGACCCTACTCCTTCTTTCTCAACTATTTCTGATTCCGGTCCGGGGCTTTTTACCTCACAAAATATGCCTACACCGTTCGCAACTATAATAAATTCTCCTCGCTTGCCATTAGCTCCTACAGGCTCCCTTTCCCTTACGGTAAGATGCATTTTTTCTTCTAAGAAATAGGCTGCAAAGATTTCATTTAAGGCCTCGTCTCGATTATTAATATTCATTTTTGTAAGACGGGGAAGATATTCTGTCAGCCAATCTTTATTTTGAGCATAACGCAACCATTTTTCAAGTTCGGCTTGAGCTAATAAATCGTAGGGAAAATCGTCTGTATTCTTCCAAACAGCAACTTTCAGAATATCATCCAATAGCTTACACATAATGCCTACATTATCCTTTAGCGGGACTGGCTTGGCTGGGATTTCGAGTGACGTAAAGGATGCCGAGCGGGCACGGTTCACCCTCATGCAAGGATACTGGTGAGAGCGAGGCATCCAATCCGAGCGAAGTTTTGCCGCGCTGGGGCAAAAAGAGCGTTCACGAGAAACCCAGACAAGTCAGGACCCGCAAAGCCCTGTAAATTCATTTTACCTTGACAATATCCTATTTTCAAGTATACTTAAATCCCTAAGGAGTGATTAAAAATGCTAAAAAAATGTGCGATATGCCAAAAAGGTTTCCTCACCGGGAAAGTCGTCACCAGAAAAGGCCTGGCTAAGAGTAAGGGCGGTACGGGAAGCAAGATCAGCCGCTGGTCTAAGCGTAAGTTCTTGCCCAACTTGCAGAAGATGCGCATCCTGATCAACGGCCATCCCCGCAGAGTCTATCTCTGCAGCAAATGTATCAAAAAAGGCGCATTCCAGAGAGCCTAAAACCTACTTAAAGAATATATCCTTCGCTTCCAAGATAACCGAGGATTCTTCCTGCCAGTTATCAATCTTCAGGGTATAAATCAAATCAAAAGAAGCGGAGCTCTCCAAGCTATCCCTGAAAGAACCCATCCCGAAGCCTATCGCCTGAAAAGTAGTCTTTCCATCGCTCACCCAGAACTTTAGCGTATCCCTGCTTAAAAGCTGTGGCTCGCCTTTTAGTTTAAGGGAGCGGGTATAAAATAATGGTTCCGGGTTCGCCGTGCCAAAAGGCTCAAGCTGCTCAAGTTCCAGGGCGAGTTCTTCGCTTAATTCCGAAAGGCCAACTTCAAGATCTATATCTACGCTGGGGATTAAGTCCTCCAGGAGAAGCTTATCTTTTGCCAGGCGGTTAATGCTCTTTTTAAAATCCTCGATACTATCGCGGGTGATTACCAGTCCTGCCGCATGGCTGTGCCCTCCGAAATTATTCAAAAATTTACTGCATTCGGAAAGGGCCTGGAAGAGATGGAAGTTCTTGATAGAGCGTCCGGAACCCTTGCATAAATCTTCACCCAGGGAGATGACGATTGCCGGACGGTAGAACCTGTCCGCCAGCTTCGAGGCGACCACTCCCAAAACGCCATGATGCCAGTTCTCCTTAGCTATAACGATTACCTTGTGCTCCTTGAAATTAACATCTTTACTGATGAGGTCCTCTGCCTCATCCATAATCTTGCTCTCTATCTTCTGCCTCTGCCGGTTGTGCGCCTCAACGACCGCAGAAAGCCTGCGTGCCTCAGCCATATCTTCGCTCATTAAAAGCTTAAGCGATACCTCTGCCGTATCCATACGCCCGCTGGCATTGATCCTGGGGCCAATGATGAAACTGACAAGGGTTGAATTAAATTTTTTCTTTTTAAAGCCGGAACTCTCGATTAAGGCTATAAGCCCCGGCCGCTTGGTGCTGGATAACTGCGCCAGGCCTTCCTTGACGATGATACGGTTCTCACCCGTAAGCGGCACGACGTCTGCTATCGTGCCCAAAGATACAAGGTCTAAGTCTCCCAGGCGCATTTTATTACTTAGCGCCTGGCAAAGCTTAAAAGCCACTCCCACCCCCGCTAAATCCCTGAAGCCATACCTTGAGCCTCTTGTCTTAGGGTTGATTATGCCTGAGGCAGGAGGAAGAATGGCGTCCGCAGGTTCATGGTGATCGGTAACTATTACCTCTATATTATGCCGTCTTAATTCCTTTATCTCCTCGTGGTTACTGATACCGCAGTCTACGGTAATTAAGATTTTAGCTTTATTCTCTCGCGCTATATTGACAATATTCTTACAGAGGCCGTAACCTTCCTTTATCCTGTGCGGCAGATAATGCGCAGCCTCAACCCCCATTTCCGAGAGCGTATTCTTTAGTAAGGCAAGCGCGGTTATGCCGTCAACGTCATAGTCGCCGTAAACCAGAAATTTTTCTTTTCTGGAGGAAGCGCTCTTGATTATCTCAACGGACTTGTGCATATCCTCAAAGAGGAAAGGGTCATGCAGGTCTTTTAGGCTGGCTTTGAGGAATTTATCCGCGTCTTCCACACGCTGGATGTTGCGGTTGGCGAGTATCTGGGCGAGTATCCTGGATATCCCTAATTCTCTGCTGAACTCTTCCCTGAGTTTCAAATTAGGGTGAAGAGTCTTTAATATCTTGTGGCTGCGCGTGACCATTCTACATCGTCTCAGGTGCGCTTACGCCCAGTAATTCAAGGCCTAAGGCGATTACGGTTTTAGTTGCCTTGATAAGCGCAAGCCTGGCGGAGGTTATCCCGGCTTCATCTCCCAATACGCGGTGCCGGTCATAGAACTTATGGAAGGTCTCGGCTAATTCCTGTAAATATACGGTAAGCATGTAGGGGTCTTTGGTTTCCAAGCACATATCAAATATGGTTACGATCTCAAGCATCTTCCTGATCAGGCCTATCTCTTCTTTCTCTTTCAGGAGCGAAAACGGGATATTATCCTCAAGCTTCGCCGAACTGTTGCGCAGGATACTTGAGATCCTGGCGTGGGCATACTGGATATAATAAACCGGATTTTCCGCAGTCTCTTTTTTGGCGACATCAAGGTCAAAATCCAGGTGGCTGGAGGTGCGGCGCATCAGGAAAAAGAACCTGGAGGCATCTTTGCCTACTTCATCAAGGACTTCTCTTAAGGTAATGTACTCGCCTCTGCGGGTAGACATCTGCACGGGCTTACCGTCCCTGAATATCGTTGCCAGTTGCACGATGATTATAGTCAGCGAATCCGCAGGATGCCCAAAGGCCTCAACAGAGGCCTTGAGCCTGTTGATATACCCGTGATGGTCGGGGCCCCAAAGATTTATCAGCCAGCTGAATCCCCGCTTATATTTTTCCTGGTGGTAGGCGATGTCAGGGGCAAGATAAGTGTAGCTTCCGTCGCTCTTGATAATCACCCTGTCTTTGTCATCCTTAAATGCGCTGGACTTGAACCAGAGCGCGCCTTCCTGCTCGTATAAAAAGCCTTTCTTCTTTAAGACATCCAGGGCCTGGTCGATCTTCCCGCTCTTCCTCAGTTCTTTTTGAGAATACCAGCAATCAAATTTTACTCCGAAATCATCCAGCTCCTTCTTGATCAGGCCCAGGATGTAATCACCGGCAAAATCTCCCAAGTCAGAAGTTGCTTTCTTCTCGGAAATCGCCATACGCGCGATGTCATAGATATAATCTCCCTGGTAATAGTTATCCGGGAATTCAATCTTCTCCCCCTTAAGCTCCTTGATCCTTAATTCCACGGAGTTACCCAGGATATTAATCTGGTTACCCTCGTCATTCAGATAATATTCCCTCTCAACTTTAAAACCCAGGAACCCCAGGATATTTGCCAGGGCATCCCCCACGGCCGCCTGCCTGGCATGAGCCACGGATAACGCACCGGTAGGATTGGCGCTGACAAATTCTATAAGGAGACGCTCTCCCTTCCCCCGGTTGCTCCTCAACGCCTCCTTGCCTCTGGCGAGTATCTCATTTAACTGCTTGTAAAAGTAACTGTTTGAAAGATAAAAATTTATAAAACCCGCGCCCTCTGCCTTGACCTCTGCGATGTATTGCCTAACCTCTGTTTTCTCTAAATTCTTGATTAACTCATCTCTTATCCTGCCGGCAATCTCAAGGGGAGGCTTCTTCAGGGGTTTACTTAACTGCATGGCGATATTCAGGGAAAATTCTCCGAAACGGCTATCGGCGGGATTCTCCAGGTAAGGCTTTGCAGTTAAAAGCCTATCCCAGCCCAGGGCTTCCAGGGAACTGCTGATAATTTCTATTAAGGAATCCTGTATATTTTTTCCCATCTCATCATGGACTCTTTAAGGAGGCAATTAATTCGGCTGACAGGAGAGTACAATGCGGGAACGCTTACGACCTTGCCCTCACCCTTTTCGCATCGGCCCATAAGCGCTCTAAAGAATAAAACTCTCTCATTGGTTTGTAGAAGATATGCACCACTACCGAGACAAAATCCAAAACAACCCATCCGGACTCATCAGTAGGTGAAACCTTGGAGAGAGACTTGATGCCGTCTTTTTCCAGGTCTTCGCTTATCGCCTGCGCGATGGCATTGACCTGGCGCAAAGAAGTACCGTTTAAGATAATAAAAAAATCACAGAAGCTGGAGACCTTGGCCATATCAAGAATAACCAGCTTCTGGGCCTTCTTCGACTTAGCGACTGCTGCGATACGTAGGGCTATTTTTTTTGGCTCTATGGTCAGCGCTCCTTACGCAGTACTGCAATAAAGCTTAATTATTTTTTCCCTAAGATTTTGTACATCCCTGTTCCGCAATCAGGGCATTTCCCCTTTACGGCAAGACGGCCGTTCTTCATGGTAACCTTCTGCTCTTCTTTCATATCCTTCTTTCCCTTGCATTTAACACAATAGCCTTTCTCTGCCATCTGTTTCCTCCTTTTTCTGTTAATTATTTTAGGTTATTATTTTATCCTCTATTATACATTTAAAATATCAGTGGTCAATGCTTATTTGGAGTTGTGATTATAATCTATATTTGCTTCCTCAATCTCCCCCACTATCTCTTCGATCAAATCCTCCAGCGTTACCAGCCCTATCGCCTTATTGCGTTCGTCAATAATCAGGGCGATCTGGATCTTGTCGGACTGGAATTTACGCAGCAGCTCGTTCACCCGCATATTAGCCGGGGCACGGTAGATATCATGCACTAAATCCGAAAGCATAAATAATGATTTATCGCGCAATATATACAAGAGGTCTCTGGCGTAGATTATACCGACGATGTTGTCGATTGAGCCCTCATATACCGGAAGCCTGGCGTGCCCCTCTTCCACAAAGACGTCCAGCAACTCATCCGAGGAAGTATTGACATTCACAGCCACAATCTTGTCTCTTGCAACCATCACATCCTTGACCAGCGTGTCCCCGAATTCAAAGATACGGTGGAGCATCTTATTCTCTTCTTCGCTTAAAACGCCTTCTTCTTTTCCGACCTCGATCATCAAGCGTAATTCTTCTTCGGTAATAAGCGGCGACCTTTTCGTGGTGCTAACCCTAAAGGCCTTAAGGATAAAGTTGCTTATGCCTATGAATAAACGGACCACGGGATCAAATACATTAACCAGGATATCCATAAGTGGAGCGACGAGTAAAGCCACCTTCTCCGTATGCTTGGTCGCCAGGATCTTAGGGGTTACCTCGCAAATAATCAGAATGAACGTTCCTGAAACCAGCGTAGCTATGATCACTCCCCACTTATAACCCAGAAGGTCGACAAAATAAGCGGTGATCAAAGCGGACATCGCGATAGTGACAAAATTGTTACCAATCAATATGGCGGCGATAAATTTGTCCATCTTCACTACCAGGCGCTGGACGCTTGGGGCATGGCGTACGCCCTTTTTGAGCATGTGGCGCAGCCTTATCTTGCTTAAGGCGATAACGGAAGTTTCGGATGCGGAAAAGATGAAAGAGAGGAGTGCAAAAATAAAGATAAATATTGTCATCACGGTAGGCGAGATTATCGTGTTCATTCTTACCTTCTTCCCCTAAGGTGCAGCCTCTGGTAGATCTGTTTTTCTTTAAGCTCACGCGGCCCGATGAGCGCCAGGCTCAAATTATCCTCCCTAAAGATCGCCTCTGCTACCCTGCGTATATCTTCAGGCCCGACACTCTCGACTTCCTGCATTATCTCTTCTTTAGTCAAGACTTTATCCAGGGCAGCTACGCTTTCTCCTATCCAGAGCATATGGTCAAGGGTATCTTCCAGGGCAAGGACGAGCTGGCCGGTATAGAAGTCTTTGGCGCGCCTGAATTCGTTAGCAGTGGGCAGGCTGACTTTAACTTTCTCTAGCTCTTTGAGTATAAGGCTTATTGCTTCCTCTATTTTTTTATTGTCTATCCCGGCGTGGACCAGAAAAGCCCCCGTATCGTAGAAACGTTTGACCTGTGTCCCTATCTCATAAGCGAGGCCTCTCTTCTCCCTGAGTTCATTGAAGAGCCGGCTGGACATATTTGCCCCCATTATCACATGCAAAATCCCCAAGGCATGCCTTAAAGGATGGTCGCGCTTAAAGGCGTGAAAACCCAAAGCCAGGTGCGTCTGCTCGGTCTCTTTATGGAATAACTTAAGCTGCGGAGCTTCCTGCCTCTCCCGCACAGGAGAAAATTTGTTTAACCCTTCCATTTCCTGCGCCGAAAATATCCCTTCTGCCGCCTTGAAGAGTTTATCATAATCCAGGGAGCCTGCGGCGCTTACCACGATGTTGACGGGAGTATAAAAATTATTCTTAAAAGAAGCGAGGTCTTGCCTGGATATGCCACTCACTGACTCAACGCTGCCTATGATGGGTGAACCCAAAGGCTGCTTCGGCCAGAGAAGCTCATCCAACAGCTCATAAACATAGCTCTGCGGGAGATCGCGGTACATCTTTATCTCTTCCAGGATGACCTGTTTTTCCTTGGCGATCTCAGCAGGGGGAAATGCGGGATGCAATACCATATCCGAGAGGATATCCAGGGCTAATTTTAAATAACGGGAGGGTATTTTTACCAGGTAGCAGGTCAACTCTTCGGATGTAAATCCGTTTAGAGACCCCCCCACTCCTTCAATAGACTCTTTTATTTTACGGCAGGAGTAATTCTTTGTGCCCTTGAAAAGAATATGTTCTAAGAAATGCGATATCCCTTTTTCTTTAAAGGATTCGTATCTTCCGCCCGCGTTTATCCATATTCCCAGCGCCACGGACTCCCTTTCGCTCATGCGATGGGCTACCAGCCTTAAACCATTCTTTAATTTATGCCTTCTATACATTCTTAAGATAAGATATGAAACTGCCTACCTTTTCTGGCAAAAGGCGGCTATTCAGGCTCTCTCTGATCTTGCCCACAATGGCGCTTCCTACGATCACCCCATCTGCCACCTCGAATATTTTTCTAACCTGCGAGGTCTTTGAGACTCCGAATCCCACGCAAACAGGCTTATTCGTGATCTTCTTGATCGCCTTGATATGTGTTTTCAAGTCTTTAGGCAAAGCCTTGCGCGGCCCGGTAACCCCGGTCAAAGAAACATAATAAATAAATCCTCTTGCCAAGGAGAGGATAATTTTAAGCCTTTTAGGGGAAGTAGTAGGAGAGACGAAAGAGATTACATCTAACCCGCTACCCTCTGCCCTCCTGATGAAAGACCTTCCCTCTTCCGGAGGAAGGTCCGGGATGATCAATCCGTCAACACCCGCCTCTTTTGCGCTTGCAATAAGCTTATCCTCGCCGAAACAGAATACCGGATTAAAATAGGTCATCAGGCAGATAGGCACCTGAGTCAATCTTCTCGCCTTTTTAACCGTCCGCAAGATATCAACCAGATACACATTCTTGCTTAAGGCAACTTGAGAAGCCTCCTGTATGATCGGGCCGTCAGCCATGGGATCAGAGAAAGGCACGCCCAATTCAATGATATCCACTCCCCTTCGGGAAAACTCCAGGATCAATTTTTCCGTTACCCTTAAATCCGGGTACCCTGCGGTAATAAAGGCAATGAAAGCCTTCCTGCCTTTTTTTCTTAAACCCCTGAATGCAGCATCGATCCTGTTCATACCAAGAGCCTCTCTTTGACGATACCTAAGTCTTTGTCTCCCCTCCCGGAGAGGCAAAGTATAATAATAGCATCCTTTTTGGCAACTTTCTTCATCTTTTTTAAGTAGGCGATAGCGTGCGCCGATTCCAGGGCGGGGATTATCCCTTCAATCTCTGAAAGCAACTTAAATCCTGCGAGCGCTTCTTTATCCGTAACCGCGAAATATTGCGCGCGTTTTATTTTTTTGTAATAGGCGTGCTCCGGACCTACCCCGGGGTAATCCAGGCCCGCGGCTATGGAGTGCGCGTTCTTGACCTGGCCGAACTTATCTTCAAGCAGGTCGGACTTGAAACCATGCAGCACCCCGGGAGAACCAGCGACGAGGGTAGCGGCGTGCTTTCCCGAAGCAAGACCTAAGCCTGCGGCCTCAACTCCGATAAACTTCACTCTTTTGTCCTTAAAAAAAGGAAAAAAGAGGCCCATGGCATTACTCCCTCCGCCGACGCAGGCAACCAGGTAATCCGGGAGGCGTGACTCTTTGGCTAATACCTGCCTTCTCGCTTCTTTACCTATGACCGACTGAAAATTCCTGACCATCTCCGGATAAGGATTCGGCCCGGCGACTGTCCCTATAATGTAATAAGTATCGCGCACATTAGTCACCCAGTCACGCAAGGCCTCGGTCATTGCGTCCTTCAATGTCTTTGTGCCGCTTTTAACCGGGATAACTTCCGCCCCCAACAACTTCATCCGGAAGACATTGGGAGATTGCCTGACAATATCCTCTTCTCCCATATAAATAGCGCATTTAAGCCCGAACATCGCCGCAACAGTAGCCGTAGCCACCCCGTGCTGCCCGGCGCCGGTCTCAGCAATAACCCGGCTTTTTTTCATACGCACAGCGAGCAAGATCTGGCCGAGAGTGTTATTTATTTTGTGCGCACCGGTATGCAAAAGGTCTTCCCGCTTAAGATACAGCCTTTTGATCCCTAAATAATCCCCCAGTTTCTCTGCCAGGTATAAAGGGGTGGGCCTGCCGGCGTATTCTTTAAGGTAATAATCCAATTGACGGGTAAATCTCTTATCATGCCTGGCCTCCCTGTATTCCTTCTCCAATTCATCCAGGGCAAAAATAAGCGTTTCCGGCACGAACCTCCCGCCAAAAACTCCGAAATGTCCTGATTTATCCGGTAACATATCCGCCTTTCTAGACTTTCTCTTTGAGCAGGTTTCTTTTTATCCTGCGTAACCCTAAGAGCATCCTGACCCCGTCCCTGCACATATGAACCTTGCTTCCGGAAGCATCTCTCCAGGAAATTGGGACCTCCAGAAACTTCAGCCCCTTACGGTAGCCTAATGACAATAACTCCAGGTCAAATAGATACCCGGTCTCTTTAGAAAGCGCCAAAAGCGGGATGATCTTTTCCCTCCTGAAAAACTTACAGCCGCATTGGGAATCATAGACCGGCACACCCGTAAAATGATAGGCCGCGGTAGCAAATAACCGGCCGAAGATATGCCTCTTAAAGAACCTTTCGACATTATAACCCAGCATGCGTATCCTGGAGCCAAAGACCCCGTCCAGCGCGGCAGATGCAAGCGCAATCTTTAAAAGCCTGACCACCTCTTGCGCAGAGGTAGAGCCGTCAGCATCCGCAAAACCCACCCATCCTCCATGGGCAGCCTTAAAACCCGTGCGCAGGGCTTCACCCTTACCTTCATTCTTTTTATGCCGCAAAAGCCTGACCTCTACTCCCTCATTCTTCTCTTTTACCAACTCCTCATAGACCCGCTGGTCTGCCGTAGAGCTGCCGTCATCCACGACGATGATCTCGCCTGACAGGCGCTCTTTAGCCAGTATTTCCTTAAGACCCGGCAAGAATGCCGGAAGCCGCTCCTTCTCGTTGAATGCCGGTATGATTATGGAAAACGCCTTTTCTAAAGTCATGCTTTACCCTTTGCTGCCCTCAAGAATCTCTTGACCTTCCCGGGTTCCTTCTCCCCCGGGCGTTTCTCTACGGAAGTAGAAACATCCACCCAGTCAGGCCTGGCCGACTCTATCGCCTCCCTCACATTCAGATGAGTCAGACCTCCGGAGATAAATACCGGATG
>DATJPP010000153.1:0-10876 GCA_035506355.1 Candidatus Margulisiibacteriota bacterium
GGAACCGAACTTAAAAATCGTCGCTTTAGAGAAAGATGGAAAAGTAGAATTGCGGCCATCCGAAGGCGCGCAAGGGGAGGGGGCGGGTCATAAAGAAAAGATAGCCATTACCTGTGACGGGCCGCTGGAGATAAATTACGAAAAGAACATCGCTACCTTCAACAATAACGTAAAAGTGGAAAGGCCGGATTCCCTGATATACAGCGACAAGATGGAGGTATATTTCAAATCTTCCAACGCGAAGCTTGATAACGGCACCCTTATGGGCAGTTCCGTGGATAAAATAGTGGCGCTTGGTAACGTAAAGATAGTCAAGGGAGAGAATGTCTCTTACAGCGACGAGGCAGTTTACACCGCAGCGGATAAAAAAATAATTTTGAAAGGCAGCCCGAGGCTGGTTATTTATTCGGAAGAGGACCTGAAAAATGCATCTTTTGGTAATTAAGGGCCTATCGAAATCCTACGACGGCAGGGAAGTGGTAAAAGGCGTAGATATCCTGGTTAAGCGCGGAGAGATAGTCGGCCTCCTGGGGCCAAACGGCGCCGGGAAGACCACTACCTTTTATATGGTAGTAGGGGTAATACCTCCCAACCGCGGAACGATCACCTTTGACAATACCGATATAACCCGCCTGCCGATACACGAGAGGGCCCGTTACGGCATCGGTTACCTTTCCCAGGAGCCTTCGATATTCCGCAAGCTGACCGTGGAAGAAAATATCAATGCCATACTGGAGACCTTGCCTTTAAACAGGCCGGAACGCCGGCGCAGGCTTGCGCAGCTACTCGAGGAATTGAATATCGCGCACTTGGCAAAAGCCAAGGCTTACACATTATCCGGAGGCGAAAGGAGGCGCCTGGAGATTACGCGGGCGCTGGTAACCAACCCTTCCTTTATCCTCCTGGATGAGCCTTTCTCCGGGATAGACCCTATCGTGGTCAATGAGGCACAGGAGATCATCAAAGACTTAAGAGAAAGAGGTTTGGGTATTTTATTGACCGATCATAACGTAAGAGAAACCCTCTCTATAACGGACAGGGCCTATCTTATCGCCGAGGGTAATATACTTATTTCTGGGACAGCCCAGGAATTGATAGAAAACCCAAAGGCACGCCAGATATACCTGGGTGAAAAATTCAGCATGTAGAAAGGATGTTCGAGGAGAAATGAAGACGGAAGTAAAAAAACTGGAAGGCAGCAAGAGGGAGCTTAGCATCGAGGTAAGCGGCGAGGTGGTAAAAAACAAATTCGAGGATGTCTTTAAAAAGATTACCCAGGAGGCAAAGGTCCCTGGTTTTCGCCCCGGGCATGCCCCGCGCGATATAGTTGAGAAGAATTTCTCTTCCCATGCCCACGAACAGGTGCTTAAAGAGCTTATCCCGGAAATCTACAACCAGGCGATAGGGAATGAGGGCCTTGATGTCATCGAGTTACCCGAGATTAGCGATGTAAAGCTGGATCGGAGTAGCCTTTCATTCAAGGCCAAGGTCGAGGTAAGCCCGGAGATAGCCCTTAAAGAATACAAGCACCTTAAGGTGAATTATAAGCCCGTCTCGGTTACCCCCGAAGAGATAAAACGGAGTGTAGACTCTTTGAAAGAGGCAAGAAAGATGGAGAATGCCGACGACAACCTCGCCAGGAGCCTGGGTTACCCTAAGCTCGGGGAATTAGAAAAGGCGATGGAGAGGCATCTTTTGATACAGAAGGATAATGAGATCAGGCAGAAGATAGAGAACAGCCTCATCGAAAGCCTGACCAAAGAGCTGGATTTTAAGGTCCCGCAGTCTTTAATCAAGAGGCAGGCGCAGGACTTATTGAGGCAGGCTAAGGTGGATCTGGCGCTTAAAGGGATAGCGCGCGAGAAGATCGAAGAGAATGCAGAGGCCTTAAGTAAAGAGATAGAGCCGGAAGCAGAAAAACAGGTCAGGGTGTATCTGGTGCTATCGGAGATAGCCAAGAAAGAAAATATGCCTCTGGATGACCAAATGCCGCGCCGGGTGATGGAATTCCTGCTTAAGGAAGCGGATTGGCAGGAGTCCGATTAAGAGTCGGGTTTTTGACAAATGGAGGTAGAGATGGATATTAAAAATCAGCTTTTAGTTCCCATGGTTATTGAGCAGACCTCGCGCGGATATGAAAGGGCCTATGATATCTACTCCCGGCTGCTGAAGGACAGGATCGTCTTTATCGGCACGCCTATTGACGATTATGTGGCTAATCTGGTTATCGCCCAGATGCTTTTTCTACAGATGGAAGACGTCACCAAGGATATAAACGTATATGTCAACTCTCCCGGCGGTTCGGTAACTGCGGGGCTGGCGATATACGATACGATGCAGTTCGTAAAATGCGACGTGGCGACCTATTGCGTAGGCCAGGCCTCCAGTATGGGCGCTCTTCTTCTTTGTGCCGGTACCAAAGGCAAGCGCCAGGCCCTTCCCAACTCGCGGATTATGATCCATCAGCCCTGGGGCGGGATACAAGGCGCAGCCGAGGATATCTCAAGGCACGCTAAGGAGATCTTGAAGATGCGCGATCGGATCAACGAGATACTGGCATCGCATACAGGCCAGTCAATGGATAAGGTGCAGAAGGATACGGACAGGGATTATTTTATGTCCGCTCAAGAAGCTAAGGATTACGGTTTAATAGACGAAGTTATAATAGGAAAAAAGAAATAAGGAGGAAAAAAGGATGCGTAAGAATTATTTGTTGACACCAGGGCCTACACCTTTACCGCCGGAAGTATGCGCTGCCATGGCCCGTCCGATCATACACCACCGTACCCCGCAGTTTCAGGCGATCTTAAAAGAGGCGGGCGAGGGCTTAAAATATGTCTTCCAGACCGCAAACGATGTTTTTATTCTCGCTTCCTCCGGCACGGGCGCGATGGAGGCAACGGTTGTCAATCTCCTTTCGGCCGGAGAGAGCGCGCTTTGTGTGCAGGGCGGAAAATTCGGTGAGAGATGGACGGAGATCTGCAAGGCTTACGGTATTATTCCCGAGGTCATCGACGTAGAGTGGGGCAAAGCGGTAAACCCGTCTGAAATCGAGAAGAGGCTGAAGGCGAACCCGGCGATCAAAGCGGTATTTACCACGCTTTGCGAAACTTCTACGGGCGTAGCCAGCGATATAGAAGCGATCGGTAGGGTCGTCAAATCCAGTAATGCCGTCCTGGCCGTAGACGCTATAAGCGGGCTGGGTGCTATTGATTTGAAGTCCGATGCCTGGGCGGTGGATGTGGTGGTCTCTGGTTCGCAAAAAGGGCTGATGCTTCCTCCGGGATTAGGTTTTGTTTCGGTAAGCGCCAAGGCCTGGAAGCTGGTTGAGAATTCCAAGTCACCCAGATATTATTTTGATTTTAAGAAGGCGAAAAAGGCGATAGATAAAACAGATACGCCTTTTACCCCGGCGATAAATCTTATCATCGGCTTAAATGAGGCATTAAGGATGGTTAAGGAAGACGGCCTGGAGAAGGTATTCGCCCGCCACCGCAAGATGGCCGATGCCACCAGGGCAGCGATGAAGGCGCTGGGGCTGGAATTATTCGCGTCCACTGCCTCTTCCGACGTGGTGACCGCAGTGAAGGTGCCAGCGGGCCTGGATGGTGAAAAACTGGTTAAGACCATGCGTGATACCTACGGGGTGACTATCGCCGGAGGGCAGGACGAATTGAAGGGGAAGGTTTTCCGTATCGCGCATATGGGTTATATTGAAGAGTTCGATATTATCGCCGGGATCTCCTGCCTGGAGAAAGTGCTCACCCAGATGGGTTATAAATTCAAACTTGGCTCAGGGGTAAGCGCGGCAGAGGAAATATTCTTGAATCCTTAAACAATATTTGAGAGGGGAGAAATAAGATGGCAAAGATATTGGTGAGCGACCCGTTATCGGAGGAAGGGTTGAAGATATTAAAAGATGTAAAGGACTTTCAGGTAGACGTAAAGACTGACCTTAAGCCGGATCAACTTAAAGAGATAATCGGGGAGTATGATGCCCTGGTGGTGAGGAGTGCTACCAAGGTCACCAAGGATATAATCGGTTCCGCCTCCAGGTTAAAGGCTATCGGCCGCGCCGGAGTGGGTTTGGATAACGTTGACCTTGAGGCAGCGACTCAGAAGGGTATCATCGTGATGAATACCCCTGCCGGCAATACCATCTCTACCGCGGAACATACCATGAGCATGATCCTGGCCTTATCCCGCAATATCCCCCAGGCAAATTCCTCGATGAAAAAGGGGGAGTGGAAGCGCTCCAAGTTTATGGGGGTTGAACTTTACGGCAAGATGCTGGGTATCGTAGGTTTCGGCAGGATAGGCAGGGAGGTTTCCAAGAGGGCTGCGTCTTTCGGAATGAAGGTTCTGGCATTTGACCCCTTCCTCTCCCGTGCAGTGGCGGAAGAAGCGGGAGTAGAAATGGTAGAATTGAATGACCTCTTCAAGAGATCGGACTATATCACCGTGCATACCCCGCTTACCGAGGAGACCAAACATATTATTTCGGAAAAAGAGATTGCCATGATGAAGAAGGGCGTGCGCCTGGTGAATTGCGCGCGCGGCGGGATAATCGATGAAGCAGCCCTGATTGCCGCCCTGAAAGAAGGGAAAGTTGCGGGCGTCGCCCTGGATGTCTTTGAAAATGAGCCCCTCTCTGCGGAGAGTGAGCTTATTAAGATCGACGGTGCAATCCTCACCCCCCACCTGGGGGCATCCACGGAAGAAGCGCAGGTGAATGTGGCTATCGAAGTGGCGGAGATCGTGCGCGATGCGCTCCTAGGCCGGGGTATCCGCAATGCCGCTAATTATCCCTGCCTGGAAGCAGATGCCTGCAAGGTACTTGAGCCTTATATCAGGCTCTCCGAAACCCTGGGTTCTTTCAGCAGCCAGCTCGTCGAAGGGAGGCTGCAGGAATTAAAGATTACTTACAGCGGAGAGATAACCAAGCATGAAGTTGCGCCTTTAACCCTTGCCCTGGTTAAAGGGGTGCTTAGCCCCATGCTGCAGGAGACGGTCAATTTCATCAATGCCGTATCTTTAGCCAAGGAGAGGGGTATAAGCATCAATGAAGTGAAATCTTCCCGCGAAGAGGAATTTGTCACCCTCATACAGCTGGAGCTTAAGACGGATAAAGAGAGCCGCAAGGTTTCAGGGACGCTCTCTTCGAATAAGCAGCCGCGTATAGTCAAGATCGACGAATACTACGTGGAGCTTTATCCGCTGGGAGAGCTTGTTTTTATCCAGAACCTGGATAAGCCCGGACTCATCGGAAGCCTGGGTTCGCTTTTAGGCAAGCAAAATATAAATATCGCCGCGATGACCTTTGGCCGCGATAAACCGCATGGTAAGGCGATCAGCGTATTAAACGTGGATAGCCCTGTTTCATCCGATGTGCTGGAGAAGATTAGGAAGCTGGAGAATATCCTCAGCGTAAAAATCGTCAGATTATAAGGAGCAAGATGCTCAAAGACCGCCTATTCTTTTTATCGATTCTATTCTTGATGTCATGCAGCCGTGTATCTGCCAAGGAGATTACCATCCTTTATACCGGAGATACCCACGGGATGATCTATCCCTGCAATTGCCCGATCGAGCCCGACGGAGGAGTGGCCAGGAGGGCTACTCTGGTAAATGAGCTTAAGAAAGCAAACCCGAATTCCCTGCTTGTGGATGCAGGCGGATTCTTCGCCGGCGGTGTTATGGATGAATACTCCCAGAATACCGAGCTGGATATGAAACGCACCCTGGTCAATATCAAGGCGATGGAGATGATGAAGTACGATGCCATTGCCGTGGCAGACGACGAATTCAATTTCGGGAGTGCGTTTTTTAAAGATAACCTGGCCGGGGAGAAGATGCAGCTGATATCCTGCAATATCAAAAGCGCCAAGATCCCCGGTTACATAATCAAAGATTTATCCGGGACTAAGATCGGCGTGGCGGCGGTGGCCACCATTATCAGCGCCCAGAAGTCCGGGGATATTGCAGTTGAGCCTCCTATTGCAGCAGCGAGAAAGGCCTTGGGCGAATTGAGGAAGGAAGGCGCGGATATCGTAATATTGCTTGGGCACTTAAGCGAGAGCGAGGAGACCGCCCTGCTTAGCGAGATCAAGGATATCGATATTTATATCTCCGGGCACCGCAGGCCCAAGGAGGGGTCAAATGTCAAGACCGAATCTACCCTGGTGCTCAGGCCTGCTTTCGAGGGGCGCAAGCTGGGGAAACTTACCTTGCATATTGCGGATAATAATAAAGATATAATTGATTACAAGGTTGAAGAATTGCGCCTTTCGGATAAGGTCGCAGATGACCCTCAGATACTTGCGATATTGCCGCATTGTTTTTCAGACGCCAATTGTAAGAAAGAGGGCAATATCGGCGAATGCCTTAATCCAGGAAACCCCAATTCCAGCTGCGTTTTCAAAGAGGCGAATAAGGTGAATTTAACCGTCATTGCCGCCAAAGAATGCCTTACCTGCGATCCTAATGCTTCGCTGGGTTTCCTCAAAAGAGTCTACCCGGGTTTAAGCGTTACCTACCTATACTATCCGGACCCCAAGTCTGAAAAGTTAACTAGGGAGCTGGGAATCGAAGGGCTCCCCGCATATATCCTGGGGAAGGAAGTAGAGAATGATAAGAATTTTGATAACATGAAAGTAAATCTTGAGGCAAGAAACGGGTATTATCTTTTAAGACCCGCCTTCTCCGGCGTGGGCTATTTCCTGAAACGCCAGAAAGAGAAGGGGAAGGTCGATCTATTCATCAGCCTCTTTGATAAAGAGAGCGCAGACCTGCTTCCGGAGATAGCCGGCTTTAATCCCGAATTGCACTTTTTAGCCGTGGAGAACGCCGGTGTTTTTAGCGCCCAGGCGGGAGTCACGGAGATCGAAGAAGACCTGCGTTCGGTTTGCGTGAAAAAATATTATCCCGAGCGTTTCTTTGATTACCTCGCATGCCGCGCGAAGAATGCATCAAGCAGCTGGTGGCAGGAATGCGCATCCGGAATGGACGAGGGAAAGATCCATAGCTGCGCCAGGTCAAGCGAGGGAGAGGGGCTTTTGCGAAACAATATTGATTTATCCAAGGAGCTGCGGGTGATGTTCGGGCCGTTGATCTTGCTGGATAACGTGGAGGTATTCGGCATACAAGGTAAGCCTAAAAAGAAGGATTTAGAGAGTATATTGAGGAGATAGTACTCCCGGTACCGGGTGTTGGGGAGTATAAACTCTTGTAACGGGGTCAGGAGAGTTTAGGAGGTTCAATGATGAAAAAACCCAAGATCTATTTAATTGATGTCACCAACCGCGACGGGGTGCAGACCTCGCGCATCTGCCTTTCCAAGCTGCAGAAGACGATGATCAATATCTTTCTTAACTCCATGGGGGTATTCCAGTCGGAGTTCGGTTTCCCGCTTACCCGCCACGAGACAAATTACTTAAACGCCAATCTTGAACTGGCAGCAAAGGGGGTTATCTCGCCTTTGCGTTTGGGAGGCTGGTTAAGGGCAACCAAGGATGATGTCAAGGCCGCCTTTAAATTGACCCCCGCCTTAAAGCACATAAATCTTTCCATATCTACATCGGACCAGATGATCGTCCATAAATTCAAAGGAAAGCTTGACCATGCCTCGGTGATTGCCGAAATGACGGAGGCAGTCAAAGAGGCCAGGAAGCTGGGGGCAGACTCCATCGGGGTAAACGCCGAAGATGCCTCCCGTACCAATATGGAGTATCTTACCGAATTCGCCATGGCGGCAAAAGAGTCGGGGGCGCAGAGGCTGCGTTATTGCGATACCCTGGGGTTTGATACGCCTTTTACTATCTATGAAAGAATAGGGCTCCTGGCCAAAACTGTAGCCATGCCGATTGAGATCCACTGCCATAATGACCTTGGTCTGGTGGTGGCTAATTCTATCGCCGGGGCCAAGGCAGCCATTGATGCCGGGGTAGAGACCTATATCAATACCTGCGTCAACGGAATGGGTGAGCGTGCCGGTAACGCAGATTTAGTCTCAGTGATACTGGCAATCAGGTACGGAAGCGGGATGCAGGATTACCACCTTGATGAAGGGGTGAATCTTAAGGTGGCCTGGAAGATATCCAAATACGCCTCTTATGCCTTTGGTGTGCCCATACCCATAAACCAGCCAGGCGTTGGTTCCAATGCCTTTGCCCATGAATCCGGGATACACGCCGACGGAGCGCTTAAAGACAGGCGCAATTATGAACTTTATGATTACGAGGAATTGGGGAGGGGAGAGGCGGAGATCATCGATACGGGCAGAAAGATTACCGCCGGAGAATATTCCGGGATTAAGGGCTTCCGGAATGTTTATGATAAACTGGAAGTAGCATTTAAAGACGACAAAGAGGCAACCGAGATACTGGAACTGGTGAGGTACGCCAACGTGCATAATCAAAAGCCCCTGGTGGACGAAGAGCTGCGTTTTATCGCCGGATACCCGGATATTGCGCGTAAGATCTTCACCATGTCGCCATAATTATAAAAGTTCTTAAGATTTTCCAAGGAGCATCATGAATATCGTAATCGTTGGGACACAGTGGGGGGATGAGGGGAAAGGGAAGATCATCGACATCTTATCCCGGCAGGTGGATTTTATCGTGCGCTATCAGGGAGGGAACAACGCCGGCCACACTGTAGTGACCAGGGAGAGGGAATATATCTTCCATCTTATGCCGTCGGGGATACTGCATAAGGGTAAGATATGCTGTATCGGCAATGGCGTCGTGATTGACCCGGCGGTACTTTTGCATGAAATGGAGGAGATCAAAAAGGCGGGGATCAGTATCGAGGGCAGGTTAAAGATATCCTCACTCGCCCATATCATCATGCCGTATCACCGCATCCTCGACCAGCTGCGGGAGAGCAAGAGGTCGCATAAGATAGGGACGACCGGGCGCGGTATAGGCCCTTGTTATGCGGATAAGATCGCCCGCTGCGGGGTGAGGATGATCGATCTTCTAAACCGTAATGTCCTTGAGGATAAACTTAAAGATAACCTGAAAGAGAAGAATGAGGTCTTCCGCAAGGTCTATAACCACCCGGGTTTCAGTTTCGATAAGATTTACAAAGAATACCTAGCTTACGGCAAGCTCTTCGCGAAGTATATCTGCAATACCTCGGCGCTCCTGAATCAGGCAACGCAGGCAAAGAAGGATATCCTCTTTGAGGGGGCCCAGGGGACTTTTCTGGATATAGATTTCGGGACATACCCTTTTGTTACTTCTTCCTCCGCTACTGCCGGCGGCGCTTCCACCGGTACGGGGGTATCTCCAGTTGCGATAGATAAAGTAGTGGGAGTGGCTAAGGCCTATACCACCAGGGTAGGGGAAGGCCCTTTCCCCACAGAATTCAGCAGGGATTTTGGCGACTTCATGCGTAAAAAAGGGCATGAATTCGGCGCTACCACGGGAAGGCCGCGCAGGTGCGGGTGGTTTGATAGTGTTATGGTAAAAGAAGCCGTAACCTTAAACGGGATCTCGGAGCTGGCGATAATGAAGATGGATGTGCTGGATGGCTTGAAGGATATTTTTGTCTGCACAGCCTACAAATATAAAGGTAAGACCTTCCGCGAGTTTCCTCACGACCAGGAAGTATTGAAAAATGCTTCACCGGTATACAAAAAGTTTTCAGGCTGGAGTGAAACCTTAAATAAGCCAAGATGTTACCGGCAGTTACACCGTAATGCCAGGGCTTATCTTTCCTGGCTGGAAGATGACTTGCGTACACGCGTATCCATGGTTTCGGTAGGCTCTTGCCGTGATGATACCATCTTTAAAGTTAAGGCTTAAAAAATCTTGACTATAACTTAAGCTTGTGTTATAGTAAAAATCCCACAAATAATAGGAGGATTACCATGACAAAGAGGATAATAAAATCGGCATTCATAGCTTTCTTAAGCGTTTCCCTCGCTGGATGCACCGTTATCTTTCAAAGAGGAAGACGTTCCGACCAGCGCAAGATCGAAGAGCTCAGCCAGCAGCTGGATGAGTTGATGCAGGCCAAGAAGCTGCTTGAGGAGCGTTTGAGCGGCGAGATCCAGGACCAGCAGGTAAAGCTGCAGATGATGGATAAGGGCCTGGTGATTACAGTAGTCGGCGATCTGCTCTTTGATTCCGGTAAGGCGAATATCAGGCCGGAAGCCTCAGGCGTTATGGATAAGGTAGGCAGGATATTAAAAGAGAATGTCGCGGATTACAATGTCGGGATCGAAGGCCATACCGATAACCAGCCCATACAGGCCTCAGGATGGAAATCCAACTGGGAACTCTCTTCGGCCAGGGCGTTATCCGTACTGCATTACCTGGTCAACGATAAAGGTATTGAGCCCAGGCGTTTGTCCGCCATAGGCTACGGCGAATATCGTCCGGTCTCCTCCAACGATACCAAGGCCGGAAAACAGATGAACCGCAGGGTAGAGATCGTGATCATGCCTAAGATAACAAAGGTCAAAGAAGGGAAAGAGGGCCCTAAAGAACCCACAGAGAACCTCAAATAATTTTTGCCGGGAGCGAAATGACTATGGATGACGCTATTAAGAACAGGGTAATTCTTATTCTGGGAATACTTACGGCGATACTTTTTATCTCCAATATAAGTTCCTGCAGTAACGCCTACAGGCAGAAAGCTGCGCGGGATAAAGAGATGGCTCAGCGTATGGACCTGGAAGAGAAGATGAGCAAGTACACTCGCGAGAGCGCCAAGCTGGAAGAAAAGGCCAGCGTGAGCATAAAGGAACTGGAAGAGGAGAAGGCGGCGCACCAGGCTACGAAAAAGGCGCTGGTCCAGGAACAACTGGTGAACCAGAGCCTGAAAGAGGAGCTGCAGAAAGTGACCAAGCTTAAAGAAGCGCTGGAAG
>DATJPP010000154.1:0-2793 GCA_035506355.1 Candidatus Margulisiibacteriota bacterium
TGGTCGCGGGTTGCAAGCTTCTCCCTGACCATATCCACGGCCATGCGCACTGCTGCCGGGCCGTTGCGTTTTCCTACGCGGCACTGCAGCATAAAGAGACGCCCTTTCTCAATGGTAAACTCGATATCCTGCATATCGCGGTAATGTTTTTCCAGGTTATTGCGATAACTTACCAATTCCTTATAAAGATGGGGCATTAATTTTTCCAGGGTCATCATCCCCTTGTTGTGCTCGGAGGTAGAATAGGCATTAAGCGGAGCGGGAGTACGGATACCCGCAACTACGTCTTCGCCTTGGGCATTCACCAGATACTCTCCGTAGAAATTGTTCTCTCCGTTACCGGGGTTGCGCGAGAATGCCACGCCGGTGGCCGAATCATTACCCATATTCCCGAAGACCATCGTCTGCACGTTTACCGCCGTCCCCCATTCATCGGGGATATTTTCGATACGCCGGTAGGCTATGGCGCGCTTCCCGTTCCAGGAAGAGAATACCGCACCAATACCTCCCCATAACTGCGCTTGAGGTTCGTCGGGAAATTCTTTATTCAATACCTCTTTGATCTTCGCCTTAAAAGCGGCGCAGATATTCTTTAAATCATCCACGGTTAAATCGGTATCGCCCTTATAACCCTTCTCTTTTTTTACCCGGTCCATTATTTTTTCCAGCTGCTTACGTATTCCCTGCTCATCCTTTGGCTCGATACCTGCGGCCTTCTCCATGACCACATCGGAATACATCATGATCAAGCGGCGATAGGCATCATAGACAAAACGGGCGTTCCCTCCGCTCTGCTTTATCAGGCCGGGGATGGTCTTTTCAGTTAGCCCGACGTTTAAGACCGTCTCCATCATCCCGGGCATGGACTTTCTGGCACCTGAACGCACCGATACCAAAAGCGGGTTATTCGCGTCACCAAAACCCCTGCTCATCAGCTTTTCTATCTTCTTAAGGGCAACTTGCGCCTCTTCCTTTAAGCCCTTAGGATATGTTTTTTTATTCTGGTAATAATAAGTGCAGACCTCGGTGGTAATGGTAAAACCCGGAGGGACGGGAAGCTTAAGGTCTTTATGCCCGGCCATCTCTGCCAAGTTCGCGCCCTTGCCGCCTAAAAGATTTTTCATACCCTCATTACCGTCTGCCTTGCCGCCGCCGAAGAAGTAAACGTATTTCTTTGCCATTGCCGTTCCCAGCCCTTTCTAAGTTTTTTTGGTTAAACCAACTTTCCCAAAAGATACTCTTTTAATTTCTCAACACCTACACGCACCTGCTGCATGGAATCCCTCTCGCGCACAGTTACCTGTTTATCCTCCAGCGACTGGACATCCACGGTGATACAATAGAGCGTCCCTACTTCATCCTGCCTGCGGTACAATTTACCGATGGCGCCGGTGTCATCGTAAACTGTAACCAGGGATTTCTTTAGGTCTTTGGATATCTTTTTAGCCAGCTCCACTATCTCCGGACGGTTCCTTAAAAGCGGCAGGACCGCTGCTTTTACCGGAGCCAGCTCCTTATTCAGTTTCAGGACCACGCGGGTATCATCCTTGACTTTTTCTTCGCAATAGGCATCGGTGAGGATAGCCAGAAGGCTCCTGTCCACTCCGCCTGAAGGCTCGATGATATAAGGATAGAACTTTTCTTTAGCGGCATCGTCAAAATATTTCAGCTCCTTACCGCTGGCCTGTGAGTGCTGCTTCAAGTCATAATCTGCGCGATTGGCGATACCCTCCAGTTCCGACCAGCCAAAAGGAAAATTATATTCTATATCCGTGCAGGCTTTGGCATAATGCGCCAGCTCCTCCTTACCATGCTGCCTTTTCCTGAGATTTTCCTTATTTAAGCCCAGGTCCAAATACCACTGGAAACGATAGGCGATCCACTCTTCTAACTTTTTATCCGCATCTGCCGGAGGGACAAAATACTCAATCTCCATCTGCTCAAATTCGCGGGTACGGAAGGTAAAATTCCCGGGAGTGATCTCATTACGGAATGATTTTCCTATCTGCGCCATCCCAAAGGGAAGCTTGGGGTGCTTTGAATCCAGTATATTCAGGAAATTTACGAAGATCCCCTGCGCGGTCTCCGGGCGCATGTAGATGACCTCAGCCATATCTTCTACCGGACCCTGGTAGGTCTTGAACATAAGGTTAAAGGGCCGGGCTTCCGTCAACTCTCCGCCGCATTCGGGGCATTTGACTTTATTCTTTAAATCCTCGTTCTTAAAGCGCTTCCTGCACTTTTTACAGTCGCTCTTTAAGTCAAAAAAGTTCTGCACGTGGCCGGAAGCCTCCCAGACCTTAGGGTGCATCAGGATTGCCGCATCCATTCCGAAGATATCGTCACGTTCATGGACAGAGGACCTCCACCAGGCAGCTTTCAGGTTATTTTTAAGCTCAACGCCAAAGGGGCCGTAATCCCAGGTATTGGCTAACCCGCCGTAGATATCCGAGGACTGGAAGATAAAACCCCGCCTCTTGCATAAAGAGACTATTTTTTCCATTAAGTTTTCTGTCATTTTATATATATAAAGGTAAGCTTAAGAAAGTTATTTTTAGCGCAAATCAGTTCAAAAGTCAAGGGAATTCAGTCTGTTTCCCTGACTGAAGAGATAATGGCAAAAACATCTTTAAGCCCTAACTTTCCCCCCATATCCCTGATGTATACTTTAAAGTAACCGCCTCTTTGGTTAAAGGTGTTGCAATCAAAATAATTGCCCTTAGGGGTTAAGTTGTAATTAATGAAACCACGCATACCCGGACCTGCAAAACGGTACATCTTAACCGTTGCCTG
>DATJPP010000155.1:0-3284 GCA_035506355.1 Candidatus Margulisiibacteriota bacterium
GATGCAGTACCACATCCGCGAACTGCGCCTCTTTCTGCGCTACTTCAGACTGCAGTATCTCAACACTGTTGAAGATAATATTCAAGATATTGGTTTTAAAGGCATCTTTAAAATGCTGTTTCAGGTTAAACCAACGCCTCTTTTTTATATCCTGCGGGAGAGTAACGGTGATCTGCTCTCTTAACTTGGTGTATTGGCGCATTAAATCTTCCCTGGAGGGAGTAACATTGACGGCGATTATCTTTTTTATCCCCATTTTTAAAAGGGGTTCGGTAGGCAAGGGATTGATTACGCCCCCGTCGAAAAGCATATCTTCCTTGAACCTGAAAGGCATGAATATCCCCGGCATGGAGCAGCTGGCCATAATCGCATCCACCAGCAGGCCCTTATCCAGCACCCTGGGCTCTTTTCTTTTTACATCGCTGGCGATGATCTTTAGAGGGAGTTTTGTGTCATGAAAAGTTTTATCCCCAAGGTACTTTTTAAATAGTTTTTTCAGCTTATTGCCTTTGATAAAACCGAAGAAAGGGAAAGTCAGGTCAACCAACCCCCAGATATGTTTCGGTTCTTTAAACTCTTTAAAGACCTCAAGGATCTCTGCGCTGGACATCCCGGTTGCCCAGAGACTGGCCATCAAAGCGCCAATACTTGAGCCTGCGATAACATCAATGGGGATATTCTCTTCTTCTATCACCTTAAGTACGCCTAAATGGCAGAACCCGTAGGCAAATCCTACCCCCAGGACCAGGCCTACCAGGCAATCTCCCAGCTGACGCGAAATCCTCCTTACCGCCCTTGAGTATTCGCACTCCGGCTGGTCAAGGATAAGCCTCTCTGCGGACTCAAAATCTATCCTGGGTAGGGTCGCAAATACCTGCTGCCCTAAAGCATCCTCCTGCTCGTAATGCGAAAGCTTGGAATATTTATATTCGTTAATGACAATCTTGATCTTTTCTCCCTGAAAATTGAATTCTGACTTCAGCCTCTCAACTAAATTATACGTCCTTTTTAAATCCACCGACTCGGGGCTGGTTAAGATCTGGATAAAATCGGACTGGTTCAAGATGCTAAAAATCGTCCTGTCCATATGCGATGGCAAATCCAGCACTATATAATGGTAATCATTGACCAGAAGGCTTAATATCCCCACTAATTTATGCACACAGGAATCATCCTCCGGCTTATAATGCAGGCATACCAGGTCCACCCCGAAATTGTTCTGGGCGATAAACTCCTTAACCACCCTGGCATCATCTGCCTGGCAGCCTGAGAGGTCCAGGATTTTAACTTCGGGAAAACCCAGCTTATGCGGCAGGCTATGTATTTTATCCTGAGGCGCGATATCCAGAATAATTACCCGCTTGGCGGTCTCTTTCTTAAGGCTTAAAGAGAGGTTAAGGGCATAGACTGTCTTTCCGGCGTGGGAGTAAGAACTAAATACGGAGATGACCGTGCTTTCAAAGATGGTCTTCTGGTGGACGTCTTTTCTTTTTAACCTGCGCGAAAGTGTCTGGCTTAAGTCAATGGCCAGGACAGGTATTTTCTTAAGGATAATGTCGAAATCATCTTTTTTGATCTCTAAAACCAGGCAATCGTTTAACGCCTGCGCGCTTACCGAATGCGGTTCATTGGTCAAAAGAGAGATGACCCCGAAATATTTTCCGTGGTGCAGGAATTCCAGCACCGTAGGATTTCCGTATTGGTCGCCGGTGTAAATTTTTACCCTTCCGGAGATAAGGCAGTATAGCGCGCTAGGAGATGTCCCTTCCTTGTAGATTGAGCTCCCCTTTTTGTATTCTAAAAGCGCAGACCTTTCCCCGACCATCTGCTTTTGAGCGGCGCTCAGAGAGGAAAATAAGGGAAATTCGTTTATTATCGATTCCTTACCCGGCAGATTCATCTAGTAGCACCCCGTTTTTGCATACAGCGTCTAACTTTCTCGCGCTCTCCCTGACCGTCCTTTTAAAATTTGAATAATCCACTTCGATCAGCCCGAAGCGCGGGGAAAAACCCTTATCCCATTCAAAGTTATCTATGAGCGACCAGTAAATATAGCCCAATACCTCTACACCTTCCTCCATCGCACGACTCAGCTCTTTTAAGTGGTCGTAAATGAATTTCCACCTCAAGGAGTCATCTTGCGTGCAGATACCGTTCTCAAGGATAAAAACCGGCAGGGCGTATCTTTTCAACCTTAAAAGCAATTTGTAAAGCCCCCGCGGGTATATATCCCAACCCAGGCCGTTTTTTTGCAGACTGCTGATTCCGGGCCTGGAGGTATCCAGCAGCAGGTTCCTTGGAAGCCAGCTTGAGACATCCACCAAACCGCGGGTATAATAATTGACACCTATAAAATCGAGTGAATGGACCCGGATGAGTTTTTCGAGAAACCAGAAATTAAAGAAATGGTTTCTTAAGGCAACGCCCAATTTATTTCTTAACGAATCTAAGCACGGCTCAAAGGCCTGGCAATTTTTGGCGATGCTCACAAAGACTTCCGGCAGGAGTCTATCTTTATAAATCTTATGGATTAAACGGTAGGCAGCGATATGTCCGGCAACCAGGTTATCCGCAACAGTCTTTGCCTTAAATAAAGATTTCTCCTGCGGCGGCCATAGGCCTAAAACATAAGACTGATAGGTATAGACCATGGGCTCATTTATAGTAACCCAGAAACGCACCTGGCCGCAGAGTTCGCTGACGATTGTCTCCGTAAAACGCAAGAAGTACCTTAATGAAGCCTTGCTGCTCCAGCCGCCTTTATCGGCAAACCAGGCGGGATTGGTGAAATGATGCAGCGTAACTACTGGCTCAAGGCCAGATTTTCTTAAAGCCGAGATTACATCTTTGTAGTGCTTTATTTCTTTCTCAGAGAATTTGCCCTCTTCAGGCTCTATGCGGCTCCATTCCACGGATAAACGGTGCGCATTATGGTTGAGCGCGGAGGCTAAAGCAAAATCCTCCTCATATAGTTCGTAATGACGGCAGGCAAGCCCGGATTTTTCTTTAAGACCGGCCTCTTTCTCCCAGCGCCACCAATCGTTATTCAGGTTATTCCCCTCCACCTGATGTGCAGCCGTTGCGGCTCCCCAGAAGAAATTATGCGGAAATTTGTACATATTTCTTCATATTATAACACCATAAAATAAAAAATCCCAACAAAATAGCAGTTGGGATTCTTTATAAAACTTTGCTTCTAAAAGGCCTTATCTCTTCTTTTTCTTAAGAGCAGTCGCGTTCGGCTCCGGATTCAGATACTTGCTTAAGCTAACCCATGTCTTAGG
>DATJPP010000156.1:0-4460 GCA_035506355.1 Candidatus Margulisiibacteriota bacterium
CTCGGCGGAACCGACCAGCTCTTCAACCTGCTGGCTGGCCGAGAGCTCATGGAGAAACTCGGCATGGAGCCGCAGGTGGCGCTGACACTGCCGCTGCTGGAGGGTACCGACGGCGTGCAGAAGATGAGCAAATCATATGGGAATTACATCGGGATAAACGAGCCAGCCAAGGAGATATTCGGGAAGGTTATGTCAATATCCGATGAGTTAATGTATAAATACTTCACCCTCCTGACCGATGAAAACCTTGAGGAGGTCAAGAGGGTGCATCCAAAGGAGGCCAAGCTTTTACTCGCCGAACTTATCACTGCCACTTACCACGGCAAAGAGGCCGGCAGGAAAGAAAGAGATAGTTTCCAGCAGACCTTCTCTAAAAAAGAAACTCCTGATGATATCCCTTCCTATCAATTAAAAAAGGGGGAAGGGAAGATCGTAGACATCCTGATTGATAGCGGTTTGACCGCTTCTAAGAATGAAGCGCGTCGCCTGATTAACCAGGGGGGAGTATACCTGGATGGAGAGAGGCTTAAGGAAGACGCGTTGATTGAAAAAGGCGGTACTTTGAAGGTCGGCAAGCACCGCTTCCTGCAATTAAAAATATAGGGGGTTAGTTGATGAAAGGGATTATCTTGGCGGGCGGCAGGGCTACTAGGCTATACCCTATAACCAAGGTTATCAGCAAGCAGCTTCTTCCTGTGTACGATAAGCCTATGGTTTACTACCCGCTTTCTACCTTGATGCTTTCCGGAATAAGGGAAATCCTCATCATTTCCACTCCCGAAGCACTCCCCAGGTTTAAAGAATTGTTGAATGATGGCTCATCTTTAGGGATAAAGATCTCGTATCTTGAGCAGGCAAAGCCCGGAGGTATCGCCGAATCTTTCCTGATCGCGGAAAAGTTCATAGGCGCGGATAATGTTTGCCTGATACTGGGAGACAATATATTTTACGGGCAAGGGTTATCCGAATTGCTTAAGAAATACTCGCGCCGGCAGGAAGGAGCCACTGTTTTTGGTTATTACGTTTCAGACCCCGAGCGCTACGGTGTCATTGAATTTGAAGATGACCGGAAGATCATCTCGGTTACTGAAAAACCTAAGAAGGCACGGTCAAATTACGTGGTAACCGGGATATATTTTTACGACAATAATGTGCTCAAGATAGCCAAAGGCCTTAAGCCCTCGGGAAGAGGAGAATTAGAGATAACGGATGTGAATAATGAATATCTTAAAAGGGGCAAACTGAAGTTAGAGCTATTGGGAAGGGGTTATACCTGGCTGGATATGGGTACTTTTGGTTCTCTGGTTGAGGCCTCTCTTTTTATTAAGACCATGGAGGAGAGGCAGGGCCTTAAAATCGGCTGTCCTGAAGAGGTAGCTTACAGGATGGGTTTTATCGACAAGTTTAAGCTCGCGAAACTTGCCGAGGGGATAAACACATCTTACGGAGACTACTTAAAAAGAATATTGAAATATGAAAGATAAGCTTTTAATTTTAGGCCGGGGTTATATCGGAGGCCGTTTGCACGAGGAGCTGGGGGGAGAGTTTTTCCAGGAAAGGATATCCAGCTTCAAGGAGACCGAAGAGCGGATAAAAAAAATATCCCCGAGCATCATCATCAATAGTATCGGTTATATCGGTAGGAATGTCGATGATTGCGAGCTGGATATTGACAAGACGTTACTCTCCAACTCTTTTGTGCCGGTTATACTGGGAGAGATCGCCCTGCGCAATAATATCCGGCTGGTGCATATCAGTACCGGCTGCACCTTCCATTATGACTACGGGGCCGATAAGCCCATAACCGAAGATAAAACTCCGGATTTCCTCGACCTCTTCTACAGCCGCTCCAAGGCTTACTCCGAGGAAGCGCTCAAGCTTCTCTGCGTGCAATACCCCGTGCTTATTTTAAGGATAAGGGTCCCGTTGGATAACCGGAAGCATAAGAAGAATATCCTGGATAAATTGATCGGCTACGATAAGGTGATAGACCTGCCAAATTCGGTGACCTATATCCCGGATTTTATCCTCGCTCTAAAGCATTTAATCAAGATCAAGGCTACGGGTATTTACAATACGGTCAATAAGGGCGGCTTGAGATATCCCGAACTCCTGGATGTTTACAAAAAACATGTGCCGAATTTTTCCTATAAGATAGTTGATTACCGGGAATTAAATATGGTCAGGACCAACCTTATTCTTTCTACGAGAAAGCTGGAGAATAGCGGTTTTAAGGTCAGGGATATTCATGAGGTGCTGGAAGAATGCGTAGAAGGTTACCTAAAATATTAATAACCGGAGGAGCGGGTTTTATCGGCAGCGCCTTTACAAGGCTCTACGCTTCTTACGGCTTTAAGCTGGCAGTATTAGATAAACTGACTTACGCAGGTGATCTCTCCAGGCTAAGAGATGTAAAGAGCAAGATAAAGTTTTACCGCGCCGACATTGCCGACCAGGAGAAAGTGGAAGAAGCTTTTAAGCAGGTCCGTCCGGATATCCTGCTTAATTTTGCTGCCGAATCGCACGTGGACAGAAGCATTAAGGATCCCTCGCCATTCCTAAAGACGAATATTTTGGGCGTTGAGGTGCTCTTGGGGGCGGTAAAGAAGTTCCCTGTGGATAAATTCGTGCACATCTCTACCGATGAGGTTTACGGGGATATAGAAAAAGGGAGTTTTACTGAAAGCTCTCCGCTGAAACCCAGCAGTCCCTATGCCGCTTCCAAGGCAGCAGCGGATTTGTTTATTAATTCCTATTCCAGGACCCACGGCGTATCTACTACGGTCATCAGGCCATCCAATAACTATGGGCCATGGCAGTATCCGGAGAAGCTCATTCCGCTTACAATACTTAAAATATTACAAGGTAAAAAAGTACCTGTTTATGCCAAAGGTGAGAATATCCGGGAATGGCTCTATGTTGAAGACTGTGCCGAGGCGATCTTCGCCCTCATAGGACAAGGCAGGAGAGGGGAGGTTTATAACCTGGGGAGCAGCAGGGAAATCCGCAATATTGAAGTGGTCAGGATGATCTTGGGTATTATGGGTGTTTCTCCCAAGAGAATAGAATTTGTAAAGGACAGGCCCGGGCATGATATCCGCTACAGGCTTAACTCCGCAAAGCTCTATAAAGCGTTGGGGTGGAGGCCTCGGGTCAAGTTTGAAGATGGCCTTAAGATGACGGTCTGGTGGTATCTTGAACATAAGGATTGGCTCTTGAGCAAGGCGGCAGAGATTGAAAAACTATATGAATAATCATGCCTGGACAGCCATAGGTAGCGCAGCTGCATTCTTGACCATGTTTGCCTTTTTACCTCAGATTTTCAAGGCGGTAAAAACTAAATCCGTCAATGACGTCAGCCTGTTTACCCTGCTGCAGATGGCCCTCGGGGTATTTTTCTGGCTGCTTTACGGAGTGCATTTAAATAACTACATACTGATAGTTGCCAACGGGGTTACCTTATTAAGCATGGTCATATTACTATCGCTCTATTCTTACTACAGGAGGCCTTGATAATGAAAAAAGCCTTAATTACCGGTATAGACGGCCAGGATGGCTCGTATCTGGCAGAATTCCTTTTGCAAAAGGGCTACCAGGTGCACGGGATCGTCAGGAGGGTGGCCTTAGAGGATAAGGAGCACCACCTTTGGCGTATCAAGCATATCCTGGATAAGATTGTCATCCATCCGGGATCGATGGAAAGTTATGCCAGCTTATACAATATCGCGGAGAAGATAGGACCGGATGAATGTTACCACCTGGCCGCTCAGAGTTTCGTCAGCTATTCCTTTGAAGATGAGTTTTCCACCATCAATACTAATATAAACGGCACGCATTTCATCCTTTCGGCGATAAAAGAGAGGGCGCCTAAGTGCAGGTTCTATTTTGCCGCCTCCAGCGAAATGTTTGGTTTATCCAAAGAAACTCCTCAGAACGAAAACACCCCTTTTCACCCCCGCTCTCCATACGGGATCTCCAAGGTATCCGGTTACCACCTTACCCAGAATTACCGTGAGGCCTATCAACTCTTTGCCTGCAACGGCATCTGTTTTAACCATGAGTCTCCCCGCAGGGGCTTTGAGTTCGTTACCCGAAAGATCACGGATTCAGTGGCTAAGATAAAACTGGGCCTGATGAAGAAAATGAAGCTTGGCAACCTTGAGCCGAAAAGGGACTGGGGATTCGCCGGAGATTATGTCAAGGCAATGTGGCTGATGCTGCAGCAGGAGAGGCCCGATGACTATGTGATTGCAACTGGGGAGACGCATTCAGTAAGGGAATTTGTGGAATTGGCCTTTGATTATGTGGGGCTGGACTGGAAAGACTACGTCGTGATCGATAAAACCCTCTATCGGCCCGCTGAAGTGCACATCCTTAAGGGCGACTATGGCAAGGCCAGGCGTAAGTTGCATTGGGAGCCGACAGTGAAGTTTGCAGAACTTGTCAAGATGATGGTAGAT
>DATJPP010000157.1:0-23555 GCA_035506355.1 Candidatus Margulisiibacteriota bacterium
TCTATCTGGTTTTAGGCACCTTAAGTTTAGGGATAACCGGGATCTTAAACGGGATGAAACCCTTTAATGCTTTTTTTCACGGCGTCTGCGTTTTTATGGCCGCTTTTGATACCGGCGGTTTTACCCCGCAGTCGCAAAACGTACTTTATTACCATAGCCTTCCCTACGAATTGATTACCATCGTCATTATGCTCCTCGGGGCGATTAATTTCAAGTTGCATTATCATATCTGGATGGGAGAGCGCAGGGAGATCTGGAGGAATATTGAAACCGCCACTCTTTTTATTACGGTGCTTGCTACCTTCCTGATTACAGCGATAGGCTTAAGGCAGCTGAATGTTTATCCGGGGGGAGCGCTCCTTTTTCGTAAGGGGTTTTATCAGCTCATCTCCGGGCATACCGGCACAGGATATCAGACGGTCTACCCCATTCAATTCATCCATGATTGGAATGACCTCTCTCTCGTAGGGGTGATCTGCGCTATGAGCTTGGGCGGAGCTGTCTGTTCTACCACCGGGGCAATCAAGATGCTGCGCGTAGGCGTTGTCTTCAAGGCGCTGGTGGAAGATACCAAGAGGATTATCCTGCCGGAAAAAGCGATTGTGGTTGAGAAATTCCACCATATCAAAGAAGTCTTCCTGGAGGATAAGCAGGCCAGGGCTGCTCTTCTGATCACCCTGGCCTATCTGGTATTATACGGTTCAGGCGCGATCATGGGGATTTTCTATGGTTACCCATTTCTCGCTTCTTTGTTTGAGTCTACCTCGGCTGCGGCAAATGTGGGGTTATCTTGCGGGGTTACCAATGTAGATATGCCGACGGGGCTTAAACTGATGTATATATTCCAGATGTGGTCGGGGAGACTGGAATTTATGTCGGTATTTACCTTGATCGGGTTTTTTGTGGCGATAGCCAGAGGGAGGCGATGAGAGCAAGCACTTTTTGTATGGTAGTTTTAATATTGGGTTTTTGGCTCTCGAGTTCCGTATGCTCTGCCCAACCGCTATCCAGCAGCGAACTGATCACTAACGCCAAGAAATATGACGGGAAGACCATCGTCTATGAAGGAGAGGCCGTCGGGGATATTATGAGGCGCGGCAATTACGCCTGGATCAATATTCTCGATGGTCAGAATGCCATAGGCGTTTGGCTGCCCCTCTCCTTGGTCAAAGAGGTCTCCTTCGGCAGCGGCTATAAGGAAAGAGGGGATGGTATAGAAATTACAGGGGTCTTTCATAATTCCTGTTTGGAGCACGGAGGAGACTTGGATATCCATGCCCAAGCCGTACGCAAGATAGCCTCCGGCAGGAAAGTCCAGGAAAGGCTCAATTCCGGCAAGAAGAACCTTGCCATTATATTTTTGATTATCTTATGCCTAATATGGATATTGACGTTATTAAAGCGCAAATAGAAGCTGAGATCAGAGAAGTAGTCTCGCAGGAGAAACTTGAGGAGTTCCGCCTGAAGTATCTCGGCCGCAATAAAGGTATTCTCGCCCAGCTTACCAGTTTAATACCCACGCTACCCGCGGCAGAAAGGAGAATTTTCGGGCAGAGGGTTAATGCCCTTAAGAACCAGCTCACCTCGCTTATCGCAGAAAAACAGAAGGTTTTGCAGTCCGGCGCATCTTCCTCTGAGGCAAAGAGAGTGGATATAACTTTACCCGGGGTCGTCCAGGAATTAGGGCACCTGCACCCCATTACCCAGACTATCGAGGAGGTCTGCGGAGTCTTTAAGCGCATGGGCTTCTCGGTGGTGGAGGGACCTGAGGTAGAGACCGAGTACAATAACTTTACCGGGCTGAATATTCCCTTAGACCATCCCTCGCGTGATGCCTTCGATACTTTTTACCTCGAAAGTTACCCTAACATGCTTTTAAGGAGCCATACTTCTCCCGTGCAGGTGCGTGCCATGAAATCGCATAAGGCGCCTCTGGCAATAGTAGTCCCCGGAAGAGTCTACAGGCCCGACGCCGTAGATGCCAGCCACCTCTTCATGTTCCATCAGGTAGAAGGGATTATGGTTGATGAAGGGGTAAGATTCTCGGATTTAAAAGGGGTGTTAGAGGTTTTTGCCAAGGCGGTTTTCGGAGAAGGTATCAAGATGCGCTTTAGGCCGCACTTCTTCCCCTTTACAGAACCATCCGCAGAAGTGGATATATCCTGCATCATCTGCAAGGGGAAGGGCTGTTCCGTCTGCGGCAGGAAGGGTTGGTTGGAGATTCTGGGCTCAGGGTTGATACACCCCAACGTTTTAAAGAACGTTGGTATCAATGCCAAGAGATACAGCGGTTTTGCCTTTGGCATGGGGATAGAGAGGATTGCCATGCTCAAGTACGGGATAAACGATATCAGGATATTCTTTGAGAATGACCTGCGTTTCCTGAAGCAATTCTAAAAATATGAAAGTAACCTATAACTGGTTAAAAGATTTTGTAGAGATCAAGATCCCGCCTAAGGAACTTGCCGCAAGGCTGACTATGGCGGGCTTAGAGGTTACCTCTTTAGAGGAGAGGGAAGGGGATTTTGTTTTTGAGATAGAGATTACCTCTAACCGTCCGGACTGGCTCAGCGTCATCGGGATCGCCCGCGAGGTAGCCGCAATTACGGGTAAGAAGTTGTTACTCTTGGCTAAACTAAGGACCAGGGCCGCAGGCGCGCAGCCGTTTTCTATTAAGGTAGAAAACAAGAAAGATTGCCCGCTATATACCGCCAAGATAATCCGCGGGGTCAAGGTAGGGGAATCTCCGGAGTGGCTTAAAAACAGGCTTCGACTGGTAGGCAGCCGCAGTGTCAATAACATTGTAGATATTACCAACTATATTTTATTCGAATGGGGTGAACCCTTGCACGCCTTTGACTTGGGTAGGTTAAGCAGCCAGGGTTCCATCAGCGTGCGCCGGGCCAAGCCGGGCGAGAAGGTCGTCACTATCGACGGAGAAGAGAAAGCGCTCAGCCAGGATATGCTGGTTATCGCCGACAGTCTAAGGCCGGTGGCCGTGGCGGGGATCATGGGGGGGAAGGATACGGAGGTAACATGGGGGACAAGGGATATCTTGCTCGAGGCAGCTGTTTTTAACCCCGCGCTTATCCGATGCAGCAGGCAATTGCTTAAGTTGCAGAGCGAGTCAGCTTACAGGTTTGAAAGAAGCGTGGATGCGGCGATAGTAGAAGAAGCGTCTTTACGCGCAGTAGAATTAATTACCCAAATCTCCGGAGGCATGTTTGTCTGCGCCAAGAGCTCCGGGGTAAAGCAAAAGAGGCCGGGGCCAATAAGCATATCGCTTTCAAGGGTCAACAAGGCTTTGGGGAGAGCTATTGCCTTAAGAGAGGCAAAAGATATTTTAAGCAGCCTGGGGTTTAAGTTAGGCGCGGGGAGGAAAGATAATCTTAGGGTTACCCCGCCTTCGCATAGGCCGGATGTCAAATTAGAGGTTGATCTTATAGAAGAGGTGGCCCGCATTTCAGGTTATGATAAAGTCCCGCTTACCTTGCCGAGGGTTTCGCCGAGGATTATCCCCTCCGTGAAAAGAGATTTAATAATGCTCATAAAAGATTCTCTGCTGGGTTTGGGTTTAAATGAGGTGATCACATATAGCTTGATAGACCGCTCGCTCTTGCAAGTCCTGCATAAAGGCCAGGAAGAGAGGGCGGTAGAAATTCTCAACCCTTTAAGCAGTGAACAGGAGGTATTAAGAGTCAGCTTGATCCCCTCGCTTGCCCGCTGCGCATCTTATAACCTTAAACAGAAACAGCCCTATGTAAATATTTTTGAGATTGCCAAGGTTTTTTCTAAATCTGCCCCTTTGCCGCTGGAGGAATATTCCTTGGGAATCGCCTTCTGCGGCTCAAAGCCTCTTTGGCTGGGGGAAGAAGGGATCCTCCAGGATGCCCCGGGGTTTTTGCATTTAAAAGGGGTAATAGAAGCAACCTTAAAACGCCTGGGGATAAAAGAAACAAGATTTCTGGAGAAAAACGAGAATGAATTCTTAGTTCAAGTCCAGGATAAGAATCTCGGTGAGCTGAGAAGGGTAAAAAGGGAAGAGCTGGAGGAGCTGGAAATAAAAAATAAGGAGCTTTTCCTGGCAGAGATTAATCTAGAGAAGCTCTTTTCTTTTATCCGCCTGGATAAGAAATTTACCCCTCTTCCCAAGTTCCCGGCGATATTGCGTGATATAAGCGTGGATATACAAGAGGAAGTCTCTGTGGAAAAAGTGTTGTCTCTTATAGAGCGTCTGGGCGGGCCTTTGCTTGAGTCAGCGCAGCTGAGAGATTATTATAAAGGTAAACAGGTTGAGATGGGCTTTAAGAACCTGACCATCTCCTGCCGTTACTCTGATAAAGAGCGTACTTTGGCAGAGGAGGAGATTGAGCCCCTGCATGATAAGATAATCCAGGGGCTCAAAGAAGAACTTAAGGCCAGGATCCGGTAGAGTTGACATTATATTTTTATATGCTATACTTTATTTTAGAAGATAGCTCTTTAATATCCCTGCGGTGCGCGTTGGAAATTTGATAATTATTGAACCAACACCAATATCAAGGGAGCCAAACTTCCATAAAAATGCTACGCATTTTTAGGAGAGGCACCCACCTGAAACCAAAACGGTTCAGACTATCCTTCCAACGGCACAATGCGGGGATTTTTTTTGAGGTAGAATTCTTCACTATGCCAAACCAGCCAGCTGACCTATTTGCTACGCCAAAAGAAAACAGCCTTCAAGACCTTCCTCTGGCAGTACGTATGCGTCCGGCGAACCTCAATGAATTCGTAGGCCAGGAGCATATCTTAGGTAAGGGGATGCTCTTACGCCGGGCAGTGGAGGCAGACCGCATCAGTTCGCTGATATTATATGGTCCGCCGGGTACAGGAAAAACCTCCCTGGCTTACTGCATCGCCAATGCCACCAAATCCTCTTATGTTGCCATAAACGCCACTACCTCCAACGTAGAAGAATTAAGGCGCGTTATTAATACCGCCAAGGCAAAAAAAGCATCCTCCGGGAAAAAGACTATACTTTTTATCGACGAGATCCACCGTTTTAACAAGGCGCAACAAGACGTGCTCCTGCCGGATGTAGAAGAAGGGAACCCCGTACTTATCGGGGCTACGGTGCACAACCCTTTCTTTTCCCTCGCCTCCCCTCTTTTGTCGCGCTCCCTGGTCTGCGAACTAAAAGCCCTCTCGGAGAAAGAAATTTTAAGAATAATCAATAACGCCTTAAAGGATAAAACCAGGGGTATGGGTTCCCTTAAGGTTAAGGCAGATAAGCGCGCGCTTAGTTTTCTAGCCAGAATTTGCGAAGGGGATGCCCGGAGGGCGTTGAATGCCATTGAAGTAGGGCTGCTTACTACCCCTGCCGCAGATGACGGTTTTATCAATTTTGATCTAAAGGCGGCAACGGAATCCATACAGAAGAAGGCCGTCCTTTACGATAAGGATGAAGATGCGCATTACGATACCGCCTCCGCCTTTATCAAATCCATGCGCGGTTCCGATCCCGACGCTGCAATTTATTGGATGGCTAAAATGCTTTATGCCGGAGAAGACCCGCGTTTTATTGCGCGCAGGATCTGTATCCTGGCTGCGGAGGACGTAGGGAATGCCGATCCCCTGGCTTTAGTCTTGGCGAATGCGGCATTACAGATCTCTGAGTTCGTAGGGCTGCCGGAAGCGAGGATCCCGCTTGCCCAGGCGGTTATCTATGTCTCCTGCGCCCCGAAATCCAACGCCAGTTACCTGGCTATAGATAAAGCCTATAATGATATCGAAAATGAGAAGGTGCAGGAAGTGCCCGATCATCTCAAGGACGCTTCTTACCCGGGCGCTGAAAAATTAGGCCATGGGAAAGATTATAAATATAGCCACGATTACCCCGGGCATTATGTAAAACAAAAATATACCCGTAAGGCAGTCAGGTATTATGAGCCCACCGGTATTGGTTTTGAAGCCAAGATCAAGGAACGCCTGGAGAAGATAAGGAAATGAATTTATTATTGCAAGGGGCTGTTTTTATAGGGGTGGGGTTGCTTGCCTATGCCCTTTTAGGGATGCTTATCCCATCTCAGGCCAGCGGCACTAAAAAATCCAGGCAACCCAAGGAAGAGGCTAAACCCACCAAGGCGGGTAAAAGTCTGCCTAAAACTGCAGAAGTAATCCTTCCTCCACAGGAAGAAGCAAAAATTCCTCTCGCGGATGATCTGAAGAAAGAGATTGAAGCGGCCAAGGCTCAGGAGGCGCAGATTAAGCAGGAGTTGACTCGCAAGCAGGAATGGCTGAATAAGGCCGAAGAAGCCCTGAATAAAACTAAAGAGGAGAACGCGGATTTAAAGAGGAAATTTATCGAGAAAGAAAAAGAACTGCAGATAGAGTTTACCAAGAACGTTGATTTAAACAGGGGGATGAACGATTTAAGGCTTAAAATCCAGTCACTGGAGCAGGAGGTCAAGGCACAATCCGAGCAACTGGAGATCCGCAGGCATGAGATCGAGCGCAACACAGAGCAGATAAAGGCGCACTTACTGACCATCGATGGCTTTAAGAAGAAAGAGAAGATCAGCGAATGGGTGCCTAAAGAGGAGTTCAATAAGCTTAACGAAGAATACACCCAGCTGGAGAAGGAATTAGATGAGAAAGAGGAGAGGCTAAAGCTATTTGCCGTTGAGATAGGGCAATTAAGGAGTGCGCTGAGTTCGCGCGAGGCAACCCCGGCTAAAGAAGAACCCGCTGTAGTTCAGCCTAAGGTAGAAGAAAAGATAGAGGAGAGGGTTGAAGAAAAAGTTGAGGAAAAAACCGAAGAAGTAGCCGTTGATAAAAAAGAAGAATTTAAGGCTGAAGAATCAGGAGAGGTTGGAGAAGCGGTTATCCAGGAAGTGCCGGTAAAGGAAGAGAAGAAAGAGAGGGCCAAGCCTTCTCCGCGCATAGAGCTGAACCGGGTGCGTAATATAGGTATAATGGCGCATATAGACGCGGGGAAGACCACCCTCACCGAGCGCATACTCTTTTACACCGGTAAATCGCATAAGATAGGAGAGGTGCATGATGGCCTCACGCAGATGGACTGGATGAAACAGGAGAGGGAGCGCGGGATCACCATCACCGCCGCAGCAACTACCTGTTTTTGGAAGGAGCACCGCATCTCTATCATCGATACCCCCGGCCACGTTGATTTTACGGTAGAAGTGGAGAGGAGCCTGCGCGTCCTCGACGGGGCAATAGCCGTCTTCTGCGCCGTAGGGGGGGTAGAGCCTCAGTCGGAGACAGTCTGGCATCAGTCCAATAAATACGGCGTGCCGAAGCTTGCCTTCATCAATAAGATGGATCGCACCGGCGCAGACTTCTTTGCCGTCTTAAAAGGGATTGATGAAGAGCTGGAAGGAAATCCCCTGCCGATAGAGATTCCGCTGGGCAGCGAAGAAAACTTCAAAGGGGTTATTGACCTTATTGAGATGAAGGCTATTCTCTATGATGACACGACCCAGGGGAAAGATTTCCGCGTAGAAGAGATTCCCGCAGAATATCAGGAGGCCGCCCAGAAATACCGGCATATGATGTTAGAGAAAGCAGCGACTGTGGATGAGGGTCTGACTAAAAAGTTCCTGGAAGATGAAAAGGGTATAACCCGGGAAGAGTTGGAGAGGGCTATACGTATGGGGACTATTGCCAATAAACTTACCCCCGTGCTCTGCGGGGCAGCGTTTAAAAATAAGGGAGTTCAGAAACTCCTGGACGCTGTGGTAGCATACCTGCCTTCTCCGCAGGATTTACCAGCGGTCAATGCCCATTCTCCGGATGACCCCGAGAAGGTTTTTAAGAGAAACGCGGATTCCAAGGAACCTTTGGCAGCGCTTGCCTTTAAGGTGCAGGCCGATCCGCATATCGGGAAGCTCGTCTATGTCAGGGTTTATTCCGGGGTCCTGGAAGTAGGCTCCTATATTTTAAACGCCACAAAAAATAAAAAAGAGCGGGTAGGCAGGCTCGTCCAGATGCACGCCAACCAGCGGGAGAATATCGATTATGCCTTTGCCGGGGATATCGTGGCTGTCCCGGGCTTAACAAACACTACTACCGGAGACACGCTTTGCGAAGAGGATAATCCGCTCCTCTTGGAGGCCATAGAATTTCCGGTGCCGGTAGTATCTCTAAGTATCGCGCCCAAAAGCCGCGCCGACCAGGATAAATTAGGGAAGGGGCTTTCTAAGCTTGCCGATGAGGACCCCACTTTCTTTGTGCAGTCGGATGAGGAGACCAAAGAGACGATTCTAACCGGCATGGGAGAGCTGCATTTGGAGATTATAGTAGACAGGCTCAAGGAGGAGTTTGGGGTAGAGGCAATTGTGGGCCAGCCCAAGGTGGCTTACCGGGAGACGATCTTGGAGAAGGCCTCGGGTGAGGGGAAATATATCAAACAATCCGGTGGGAGGGGCCAGTACGGGCACGTGGTCATGGATATCTCTCCTAATGAGGCGGGGAAGGGTTTTGAGTTTATCGACAGCATTAAAGGAGGGGCGATTCCCAGGTCATTTATCCCGGCGATAGAAAAAGGCCTGGTTGAGGCGATGCAGAAAGGCGTTTACGCGGGTTACCCGGTAGTAGATGTAAAGGTAGAGATAGTGGATGGTTCATTCCATGAAGTAGATTCTTCAGAGCTCGCCTTCAGGATGGCCGCCATACTCGGTTTTAAGCAGGTGTTCATGCAGGCAAAACCGGTTTTACTTGAGCCGAGCATGTCTATGGAAGTATCCGCCCCGGAAGAATACCTCAATAGTATCGTCGGTTATATCTGTTCCCGCAGAGGGAAGATCCTCAATGTAGACACTAAAGGAAAACAAAAGATCATCGCTGCAGAAGTCCCCCTCTCAGAGATGTTCGGTTATACCAGCGCCCTGCGTTCTTTAAGCAGCGGCCGCGTCAATGCCTCCATGGAGTTCGATAAATACGTCCAGGTCCCGCAGGAGATAGCGCAGAAGATCCTGGCTGAAAAAGCAGAGAAAAAAGAGGAGCGCTAAGGGGTATATTTTTCTTGAGCTTATCTTCAAAATGTGCTAAAATTTTAAATTATGGATGCAGGAGTTATGCAGGCGTTTAACTCCTCGTAGTAACTAAGGTTAGGGAAAAAAGATGATCATCACCGAACAGAAACCTCTGGAAGAGATAGTTAAAAGCCTTAAAGGCCTGAGTAAGGTATTTTTGGTCGGATGCGGTGAATGCGCGACTACCTGTAAGAGCGGGGGAGAAGAGGAATTATTAAAGACCAAGGCGCTTCTGGAGGCGCAGGGTAAGACCGTTACAGGGATGTGCATACCCAAAGCGCCTTGCGTAGCCAGCCAGATAAAAACCGAATTGGCCAAGAACATAAAGGCGCTTAAGGATTCAGAGGCGGTCTTGATCTTAGCCTGCGGCTTAGGAGTACAGTCCGTAAAGGATAATGACCGGATAGGGCTTGTAGTCTTACCCGGATGCAACAGTTTGTGCGGCGCATTGATGGACGCAAAAGGGGACTTTTACGAGAAATGTTCTTTGTGCGGTGAGTGCGTATTGGACTTTAGCGCAGGCATTTGTCCTATTACCCTCTGCCCCAAGGGGCTATTAAACGGCCCTTGCGGAGGGATGAATAAAGGCAAGTGCGAAGTGGATAAGGATGCGGATTGCGCCTGGGTGCTTATCTACCGGGAGCTGGAAAAGAAAGGGAGGCTCGCCGAACTTCAGGAGATACGTGCTCCCAAGGATTTCAAAAAGTCCAATAAGCCCCACAAATTGATCATGGCAAAATAATGGAACGGCTGCCTTATAACGAAAAAGTAATGGACCATTTTACCAACCCCAGGAATGTGGGCGAGATTGTGGACGCCAGCGGTATCGGCACCGTCGGTAATCCCGTCTGCGGTGACGTGATGAAGATGTATTTAAAGATTGAGAATGACAGAATCGTGGATGCGAAATTCAAGACCTTTGGCTGCGGGGCAGCAGTGGCTACGAGCTCCATGGTTACGGAGATGGTCAAGGGGAAGAGCATAAAAGAGGCGCTGGAGATCTCCAATAAGGCGGTTGCGGAAGCCTTAGGGGGCTTGCCTCCGGTTAAGATGCACTGTTCGGTGCTCGCAGAGGAAGCGCTGCGCTCGGCGTTAAAGGATTATTACCAGAAACAAGGGAAACCTGTCCCCTTTGAGGATAAAGGTCCATCCCATCACCAGCACTAAAGCTTGTATTGGAACAGGCGATGTTGACAAAAGAAGAATTACGTTATAAAATTCTCTTGAAGTTCAAAAGACAGAAGGAGGAGGACCGAGACCGAAAAAGTAAGATAATTAAAAATAAACTTTTAAGGACGGAGGTTTTCAAAAAGGCTAGAACTGTGATGTTTTACATCGCATTTGGCAGGGAAGTGAATACAGAGGGAATGATGCAAGCGGCAAGGAAATTAGGTAAGAAGATAGCGGTGCCAGTTTTTAAATCAGACAGAGTGACTTTAAGGCCTTGTCTCTTAGGAGAGAAAGCTAAGCTTAAGAAAGGCCCTTATGGAATATGGGAACCAGCATTGAAGCGCTTCATGCGATTGGAAGACTTAAGCCTCGTACTTGTACCGGGTGTGGCGTTTGATAAAAAAGGAAACCGCCTGGGCAGGGGCAAGGGTTGTTACGATCGCTTCTTGAGGGGTCTTCCCAAGGAGTCCGTCTCTATAGGTCTGGCATTTGCCTTTCAAGTCTTACCCTCCGTACCCGCCCAAACCCACGATGTAAAAGTCGACAGGGTTATCTACGCCTAGCAACAGAGTCAGTTTACATTCGGCTAATATCAAACAAGAGGGAGGTTGTTAATCTATGTTAAATATCCTTATATTTGTCGGCATAGCTTTAATCTTTGCGCCGGCGGGGTATCTGCTCAGGAAATATTTTGCGGAAAAAAAGATACAGAATGCTGAACAACAGGCGCAGAAGATATTGGAGCAGGCCAAAAAAGAGGCGCAGGAGAGGCACAGGGAAGTAGAGTTGGAGTCAAAAGACCTTCTCTACAGGATGAGGCAGGATTTTGAAAAGGAGACCAAAGAGAGGCGCCAGGAGATCTCCAACCTTGAGCGCAGGCTTGCGCAGAAAGAAGAGAATATCGATAGGAGACTGGACCTTCTGGAGAAAAAAGAGAAGGAGATAGATTTAAGGCAGGAGAATATCAAAAAACAGGAAGAGGCCTTAAAGACGAAGGATGCGCAGCTGCATTCGCTTATCGCCGAGGAGAAGGAAAGGTTGCAAAAGATCTCTTCATTATCCGCCGAAGAGGCAAAGCAGATTTTATTGAACAGGCTGAATGAAGAGCTGAATGTGGAGAAGGCGGTATTGATTAAAAGGCAGGAAGAAGAGTTGCGCGGGGCCGGGGATAAGAAGGCAAGAGAGATCGTCAGCCTCGCCATTCAGAGATGCGCCGCAGAGCATACCGTGGAGTCGACGGTTAGTGTAGTGAATTTGCCCAACGATGAAATGAAGGGAAGGGTCATCGGCAGGGAAGGAAGGAATATCCGGGCGCTGGAGATGGCTACGGGGGTGGATGTGATTATCGACGACACCCCGGAGGCAGTTACCCTCTCGGCCTTTGATACCGTGCGCAGGGAGATCGCGCGCTTAAGCCTGGAAAAGCTTATAGTTGACGGCAGGATCCACCCCGGGAGGATCGAAGAGATAGTAGAAAAGACCAAGAAGGAGATGGAAGAGAAGATCCGCGAGGAGGGAGAGCACGCCGCTTTTGAGGCCGGGGTTAATGGTCTGCATCCTGAGCTTATAAAACTTCTGGGGCGTTTAAGATACCGCACCAGCTTCGGGCAGAATGCACTACAGCACTCCAAGGAAGTATCCTTTCTTCTAGGAGTGATGGCTTCTGAGCTGGGGCTGGATTTCAAACTCGGCCGCCGTATCGGATTATTGCATGATATAGGAAAAGCCGTAGATCACCAGATCGAAGGGACGCATGCGAAATTAGGCGCGGAGCTGGCGAAAAAATATAATGAGTCGCCTGAAGTAGTCTCTTCCATAGAAGCGCATCATGAAGAGGCGCAGCCGCAAAGCATGTATGCGGTCTTAGCTATAGCAGCGGATGCAATCAGCGCGGCCCGCCCAGGGGCCAGGAGAGAGACCTTAGAGACTTACATAAAACGCCTGGATAAACTAGAGTCTATTGCCAATCTCTTTAAGGGTGTTGAAAAATCCTTTGCTATACAGGCAGGGAGGGAGATACGCGTTATTGTGCAGCCGGAGAAGATCTCCGACAGCGACGCGGTAAACCTGGCGCGGGATATCCGCAAGAAGATAGAAGAGGGGATGGAGTATCCGGGCCAGATCAAGGTGACGGTGATTAGGGAAACCAGGTCCATAGAATACGCCAAATAACCATGAAGATACTTTTTATCGGCGACATAGTCGGAAGCCCGGGCCGGGAGGCAGTAAAGAGGCTTCTGCCCAAACTGAAAGAAGAGTACCTTCTGGATTTTGTCATTGCTAACGCCGAGAATGCCGCGGGAGGCTCGGGTATAACCTCTAAGGTGGCACAGGATCTATTTGAGAGCGGCGTGGATGTGCTTACCTCCGGAGACCATATCTGGAAGAAGAGCGAAATATTCGAGCTTATCAAGCAGGAGGAACGGATCCTGCGTCCAGTAAATTTTCCAGAAGGCGCCCCGGGTAGAGGGGCTGCCCTTTTTAAGACAAAAGGCGGAAAAAAAATCGGGGTGATTAATGTCAACGGCAGGGTTTTTATGGAGGCGCTGGAATCACCTTTTAAAACGGTCTTGAAGGCGCAGGAAGATTTGTCATCTGGAACAAAGATCATTATCGTGGATATCCATGCCGAGGCGACTTCAGAGAAGATCGCCTTAGGTTGGTATCTGGACGGTAAGGTATCGGCAATTTTAGGTACGCATACGCACGTGCAGACCGCGGATGAAAAAATACTCCCGCAAGGCAGTGCCTATATTACGGACGTGGGAATGACCGGGCCCCTGCGTTCTGTTATCGGCAGGAGGATAGAGAATGTCTTAGAGAGGTTCCTTACCTCAATCCCGGTTAAATTTGAGGTCGCAGAAGAAGATATCCGCCTGCAGGGAGCGGTAGTTGAGATAGATGAGCGTTCAGGAAAAGCAATTGCTATAACAAGGATTCAAAAGGCCATTGATGCTTAGAGAAGATAACAAGAAAGCGGCATTCAGCAGGAGAATCAGCGTATTCTTCTGTTTCTTTTGCTGCCTCTACCTTACTACCTCTATTTTTGCCCAGGATCAGAATAAAGAGCTGGAGTTAAATCTGGATATTTCCGCTCCCACAGCCCCGCTGCCTAAGATCTTCAAGCCCAATATTGACTTGAGTGGCCGCGGATTTACCAAAGTAGCAGGTTGGCCGCAGCAGATGGCTGCCAAGGAAGTGCTTACGCTTTGGCAGAAAGAGATAGGCTTCAATAATGTTTACCGTCTGCAATATAACCTCTGGGATATTTACCAGGTATCCAAGGACAATACATTGAAGGATAAGCTCCTGGCTAATTACGAAGAGGTGATAAAAAATATAAGCGAATCCGGAGGGGTGGTGATACTGGATATTTTTGGTACGCCTCCCGGAATGGGCAAGGTCCTGGATAATAAAAGCCCGCCCAGGGATATGAAGGTATTTAAATCTTTGCTTAAATCCACGATCAAGGAATGGAGCTGTAATAAGAAATACAATATCTGGTATGAAGTTTGGAGCGCTCCGGATTTGGATAATTTCTTTATCGGCAGACAGCAGGAATATCTTCTCTTGTACCGGGCGGCGGCGGAGGCGGTCCGTGAGCTGGAGGCCCAAAATAAAATTCACATACCTATCGGCGGGCCAGGGAGTAGCTGGTGGTTCCAGGGGATAAGCGGGAACAGCATCATGACCCCGGAGAAGAGCCTTATCTATGAATTGATCCGGTATTGCTATAGTTACCGGCTCCCCTTGGATTTTATTACCTGGCACGGATATTCTACATCGCCTAAGGCCGAAGCGGAGCTTACTACTTATAACAAGAACACCGTCAATTTGATCCGGGACTGGCTTACTTATTTTAATTTTAATCGCAACACCCCTTTAATCGTGGATGAATGGAACTACGACCGGGACGCTAATATGCTCCCGGAGAGAGGCGAAAAATCTTTTATCTCTGCAAGCTACATCCCCTCCCGCCTTAAAAAGATGTATGAGGCAGGCCTGGATAACCAGGTCTATTTTTGCCTGGAGGATTTTCAAAATAACAAAGAGGGGATAGTCAGGAACCTGGGGGCGTTTTCCTTAGACCATGAACTCGCAGAATACAGAGGCGCATCCAAGGCGGCATACAATGTATTTAAAATGCTCAATAGTCTCGGGAGTGAAATGTTGCCGGTAAAATTAGAAGATGAATTCTGCGGGGTTATCGCCACTCGTTCCAAGGATGGCGCCCTGGCCATACTTATTTTCAATTATGTTGACCCTGAAATAGGCATTAACTTTCTCGCCAGCAATATCGCCACTTTGAATAACGCGGAAAGAAGATTCCTCTTGGATCTGGCTAAATCCGACCAATTTCAGAAGGTCCTGCACGGCGCCCTGGATATAAAGACGTTGCGTACCAGCAAAAGAGCCAAGGCTATACTCACCAGGGCTAAGGAGCTAAGCGACCAGGCGGAACAACTGGGGACTACTCAGCGCACCATGAAACTGGGTATAAAGAACCTGCAAGATAATTATCTCTACGAAAGATACACGGTAGACTCTTTCTGTGCAAGTAACTGCGAGTTTAAGGCTGTGGAGCAGAAAGAGGTAAGTACCCCCGAATCCTACCAGGAAACGCTTTACCTGAGCCCTTATTCGGTAAACCTTATATTGCTTAAGAAGAAGCCTAAGGAAGAGTTGCCGCCGGTGGTGCCGCCGCCTCCGGAGGGCGCGCAGGCGTTAAATAACACTACATCTCTGCCTCTCCCGGAGGGTAAAACCGAGGTGGCTCCTGCTGTTGAAGTTATCCAGAACGTAACCAATGTGACTCTTCCGGAGAAGAAGGCTGAAGAGATAGCTGTCCCGGCAGCCGTTGAGAATTCTACTAATAACAGTACTAATAATAGCACCAATTAGATTCGTGCCTTGGAGATGATCGCAGAGAAGCCGACCAAACAGATATACACTGTTTCAGAGGTTACTCAGGATATAAAATTAATCCTGGAGAGCAGTTTTCCTCAAATATGGGTTGAGGGCGAGGTTTCTAATTTCCGGCCTAATACTTCGGGGCATTTTTATTTTTCCCTGAAAGATGAAGCAGCCGTGCTTTCTGCCGCAATCTTCAGTTGGGCGAGCAAAGAGATAAAATTCAAGCTGGAAGACGGATTAAAGGTGGTCTGTTTCGGCAGGATAAATGTTTATCCTCCGCACGGCAAGTACCAGCTGATTATCGAGAGGATAGAGCCCAAGGGCTTAGGCGGACTGCAGCTGGCTTTAGAACAACTGAAGAAGAAGCTGGAGAAAGAAGGTCTCTTCTTGGCAGGGCACAAGAGGCCACTCCCCTATTTGCCCTCGCGGATAGGAATAGTCACTTCTCCAACCGGGGCGGCGATAAAAGATATCTTAAAAGTTTTAGACCGTCGTTTTAGCGACGTGCACATTATTATCAGCCCGGCGCAGGTGCAGGGGGAGTCTGCTAAGGACGAGATCGCTTCTGCGATTGGAGACTTAAATAGACTGAACGAGAGCCTCCCCGCGCGTGAACGTGTTGAGGTAATGATTGTAGGCCGTGGCGGAGGGAGCATGGAAGACCTCTGGGCCTTCAACGAAGAGGTCGTAGTCAGGGCGATATATAATTCCAAGATCCCGGTCATCTCGGCAGTCGGCCATGAGCGCGACTGGACTATTGCCGACCTGGTTGCCGACTTGCGCGCGCCTACGCCGTCTGCTGCCGCGGAAATGGTTATCCCGGAAAAGGAAGAGCTCAAAGATAAGCTTAAGGAATTAAACTCCGCGCTTTACAAGACGTTATTAGATATGGTCATAATGGCTCAAGAAGAGGCGGATGATTTCATCCACCGCTTGAATATGGGCGTAGCGAATATAGTAAGGTTAAATGTGCAGCATCTGGAAGAGATAGGCAGGAAATTCTCTTTGTTAAGCCCGGTCTTTATTATTGAGCAGAACAAGGAGAGGCTTAAAGATTTGGGCAGACAGATACAGGTGCGCCTTGAGCACTTATTAAAATTGAAAGAGGCTCACTTCAGCGGCCTGGCCGCGAAACTTTCTACCTTAAGCCCACTGAATATATTGGGTCGCGGCTACAGCATCACTTTTAAATTTCCAGAGGGCGCTATTGTAAGCGAGGCAGGGATTCTTAAGAGAGGCGATAGCCTTAAGACCAAGTTTCATAGGGGAGAAGTGATAAGTCAGGTTATGGAGGTAAAGCGCGATGGCAGAAACAAGGTTTGAAGAGGCTTTAAAAAAGCTGGAGAAGATCGTCGAGGAGCTGGAGAACGGCGGGTTATCCCTGGATGAGGCCCTGAAGAAATATCAGGAAGGCATTGAGCTCAGCCGCCTTTGCACGCAGAGGCTGGAGGGTGCCAAGAAAAAGATAGATATCCTTGCCAAGAACAAAAAAGGCGAATTCGAATTAAAGCCGCAGGAGGAAGAAGGGTAGAAGACTAATGCTTCTCGAGGGGATAAATTCACCAAAAGATTTAAAAATCCTGACTACCGCGCAATTAAAAGAGCTGGCAGGAGAGATCAGGGAGAGAATGATCGAGGTCGTCTCTCTTAACGGGGGGCATTTGGCTTCCAGCCTGGGAGCGACGGAATTGATTATCGCCCTGCACTATTGCCTGGATGCGCCGCAGGATAAAATAATCTTTGACGTGGGGCACCAGGCCTACTCCCATAAAATATTAACCGGCCGCAATAAAGACTTCGAGACCTTGCGGCAATATTCAGGCGTGAGCGGTTTTCCCTGCAAAGATGAATCCGTCTTTGACCCCTTTACCACCGGGCACAGCTCAAACGCGATCTCGCTGGCCTGCGGTCTTGTCTGTGCCAGGGACAGCTTGCCCGCGGACAAACAGTTTAAGGTCGTGGCGGTTGTGGGTGATGGCTCTCTAAGCGGAGGTTTAAGTTTTGAAGGTTTAAATAATGCCGGACATTTGAAAAAAGATATGCTGGTAGTCTTAAATACCAATGAATTGAGCATTGCCCCCAATGTGGGAGCGTTAAGCACTTATCTTAATAAGCTTATCTCCCTGCCTATATATAACCGTTTTAAGAATTCCCTGGAGTCCTTTGTCGAATCCCGAATGCCCAAAGGGAGCCGACTGATAAAACTGGCGAATAAATTTGAAGAGAACTTGAAAGGCCTCTTTATCCCCGGCATATTTTTTGAGGAGTTGGGGTTCCGCTACTTCGGGCCCTTTGACGGGCATGACCTGAATCTTCTTATCCCCGCCTTAAAGAAGGTGATAAATATTAAAGGCCCCAGGATTATACATGTGGTTACCAAGAAGGGGCAGGGTTACCATTTTGCCGAATCCGAGCCGGTGAAGTTCCACGGGATAGGCCCGTTTGAAGTGGAGACGGGGAAATGCCCCGCTGCCTCCACAGGATGCAGGAGCTATACGGATGTCTTCAAGGAAAAAGTTGTTTCTCTGGCTGGGCAAAATAATAAAATCGTCGCCATAACCGCAGCCATGCCCGAAGGGACCGGACTAGATAAGTTCCGCGATTTATACCCCGATAGATTCTTCGACGTAGGAATTGCCGAAGGCCACGCTATATGTTTTGCCAGCGGTCTGGCCAGGGGAGGTTTAAGGCCGGTAGTAGCGGTATATTCCACATTTTTGCAGCGGGGATACGACCAGGTAATTGAAGAGATCGCCCTGCAGGATTCGGCTGTGCTTTTGGCTATTGACCGCGCAGGGATAGTGGGGGAGGATGGGGTAACGCATCAGGGGCTCTTTGATATCGCCTATTTAAGGCATATCCCTAATATGGTATTGCTCGCCCCGAAGGATGGCAGAGAGCTGGAGGCGATGCTGGAGTTTGCCTTTAAGCTGGATAAACCGGTTGCCATAAGGTATCCCAGGTCATTGATCCCGGCAGGCAATTATCCCTGCGCAGAGATAGAGACGGGGAAGGCAGAGGTTTTAAGAGAAGGGAAAGATTTTATTTTAATTGCCGTCGGGAGCATGGTTATCCCTGCACTGGATGCGGCAGGGATACTGGAGAAAGATGGGCTAAGCGGAACGGTGATTAATGCCCGCTTCATCAAGCCACTGGATAAAAAATTGTTTTCCTCTCACGCCGTTAAAACAAAATTGATTTTTACCGTCGAGGAGGGTATTATAGAAGGCGGCTTTGGCAGCGCGCTCTCCGAGGCTATCGATAGGCCGGTGGAGAAGATTGGCCTGCCCTGCGAATTCATCCCTCATGGCAGGAGAGATATATTATTAGAAAAGTACGGGCTGGCTAAAGAGGGGATTGCCGCGCGGATTAAGGAAGCGTTAAAAAGATAATGGCTAAGATTACTATAGATAAAGAGAGGTGTAAAGGCTGCCTGCTCTGTATTTCTTTCTGTCCCAAGGGCCTGATCAAAAAGAGCAATAAATGGAATAAACGCGGCTCAGGTTTTGTAGAGTTCCAGGATAATGGAGAGTGCCTTGCTTGTTTAAAGTGCGCTCTTATCTGCCCTGACTGTTGTATCGAAGTATACAAATAGAAATTCCATGAGTAATAAAAAAATACTGATGACGGGTAATGAAGCGATAGCCGAGGGCGCTATTCAGGCTGGCTGCCGTTTTTATGCCGGTTACCCTATCACCCCGCAGAATGAGATACCGGCGTATATGTCCAAGCGCATGCCTGAAGTTGGGGGGGTTTTTATCCAGGCAGAGTCAGAGTTAGGGGCGATAAACATGGTCTTTGGCGCTTCTGCCGCCGGAGCTAGGGCGATGACTTCATCTTCTAGCCCCGGGATAAGCCTGAAACAGGAGGGGATCTCTTATATCGCTGGAGCGGAGTTGCCGGCGGTAATCGTCAATATCATGCGCGGAGGCCCGGGTCTGGGAAATATCTGGCCTTCGCAATCGGATTATTTCCAGGCTACCCGCGGCGGAGGCCATGGCGATTACCGTTGCTTGGTACTTGCCCCTTTCTCGGTGCAGGAGGCCTACGATTTTATGTTCCCCGCGTTCACCCTGGCCGATACCTACCGCATCCCGGTAATGATCTTAGGAGACGGGATCATGGGGCAGATGATGGAGCCATTGACCAGGGCCACAGGCAGCAAGCTACAGATGATAAATAAACCATGGGCGTTGACCGGATGCAAAGGCAGGAAGCCGAATATCGTAAAATCGTTTTATATGCGCGAAGGAGACCTGGAAACAGCTAACCTGAGCTCACAACAGAAATACCGCTCCATTCAGAAGCAGGAAGAGCGTTACGAGGCCGTCGGGCTTGAAGATGCCAAAGTAATACTGGTTGCTTACGGGACAATGGGGAGGATCTGTAAGGGTGTAGTCTCCGGGCTGCGCAAGAAAGGCAAGAAGATAGGGCTGATCCGGCCGATTACTTTATGGCCATTCCCTAACGGGGTATTTAAAAAGCTGGCAGCAAGGGGAAGGGGTGCTGCGTTCTTAGCGGTAGAGATGTCTTATGGGCAGATGGTGGAGGATGTAAGATTGGCTGTGGATGGTAAATTGCCCGTGGAATTCTTGGGGCGCGCCGGAGGAGGCGTGCCTACCGAAGAAGAGATTATCAAAAAACTGGGTAGATTAAAATGAATAAAATTTATGCGCGCCCGCGTTCTTTAAAAGAAGTCAATACCCACTATTGCCCTGGTTGCGGCCATAGCACGGTGCACAGGTTGATCGCCGAAGTTATAGATGAACTGGGTATCAGAGAGAAGGTCATCGGGGTCGCTCCCGTCGGTTGCGCGGTAATTGCCTATGACTATTGGGATTTTGATTGCTCGGAAGCTGCGCACGGAAGGGCCCTGGCAGTGGCAACGGCCATTAAGAGGGTAAGGCCACAGAATATCGTCTTTACCTATCAGGGAGACGGGGATTTGGCCGCCATAGGCACTAATGAAACAATACACGCGGCCAATCGCGGCGAGAATCTTACGGTGATATTTATCAATAACGCTATTTATGGGATGACTGGTGGCCAGATGGCCCCTACGACACTTCTAGGCCAGAAGAGCGCAACTACTCCTTCCGGTAGAAAAGCCGAAGTCCACGGTTATCCGCTGAAGATCTCCGAGATGCTGGCATCCTTACCGGCGGTACGTTTTGTCGAGCGCGTCTCCTTGGTCTCTCCTGCTGAAATAATGAAGACCAAGAGGGCGATCAAAGAGGCATTTTCAAATCAGATGAACAATATAGGGTTCTCTTTGGTTGAGGTATTGTCACCCTGTCCGACTTATTGGGGGGTTTCCCCCAAAGAATCTCTCACCTGGATAGAGGAGTTGTTGGCCAAAGAGTTCCCCGTAGGCAGGATAAAATGAGAGAGAATATTATAGTTTCCGGTTCGGGGGGGCAGGGTATAATACTTCTGGGGAAGGTCCTGGCGCAGGGGGCTCTCTTGGAAGATAAATTTGTTACCTGGCTACCCTCATACGGCGCTGAGGTGCGCGGTGGCACAGCCCATTGCATGGTGATCATCTCTGACCAGGAGATAGGTTCTCCTTATATAGATAAGGCGGATACGTTGATTGCGATGAACGGCCCTTCAGTGGCAAGGTTCTTAAACAGGATTAAAAAAGGAGGGCTCTTGTTAGCTAACAGCTCTCTCTCGGCAGAACTTAAAGATAAACCTCAAGGCGCGCTGTATCTTCCTTTTAGCGATATCGCGCTGAAGTTAGGGAATATCAGGGTAGCGAATATGGTAGCATTAGGGTCTTATTTAGCCAAGAAAAAGGTTCTTTCTTTAAAGAGCATCCATCGCGCTATCTGCGAATTCGCCCCTTCGGATAAAAAAGATCTTATCGCCATTAATAAAGAAGCGTTATCCTGCGGATGGAGGTTGATAGATGGTAAGGGTTAGATTTGCTCCCAGCCCTACAGGTAATTTACATATCGGCGGAGCGCGCACAGCCCTCTTTAACTGGCTTTATGCCCGGGCAAAAGGCGGAAAGTTTATTTTGCGTATCGAAGATACCGATAAATTGCGCTCAAAAAAGGAATTCCTGGATGAGATACTTTTTAGCCTTGGTTGGCTGGGTTTTAATTGGGACGAACTTTATCACCAAAGCCTTAGGCAAGAGATCTACCGGGAGCACGCAGAGAGGCTTCTTAGGGATGGTTGGGCTTACGTAGAGAAATCCGACGCCGGCGAGGCAGTTATCTTTAAAGTGACTTCTCAGAAGATAGAGGTCAGCGATCTTATCCGCGGGCTTATAGAATTTGATTCTGCAACTATCAAGGACCAGGTTTTGCTTAAATCCGATGGGACACCAACCTACAACTTCGCCTGCGTGGTAGATGATGCCGCGATGAATATAACCCATGTGATCAGAGGGGACGATCATATTTCCAATACACCTAAACAAATCCTCCTCTATAAGGCCATGGGCTTCCCTCTCCCCCAATTTGCCCACTTGCCCTTGATATTAGGTAAAGAAGGAGGCAGGCTCTCCAAAAGGACGGGTGCTACAGCTATTTCGGAATTCCGCAATATGGGCTACCTCTCTTCTTCGCTGGTGAATTATCTATTGCTGCTTAGCTGGGCTCCCGGAGGGAACCGCGAGTTAATAGGGATAAAAGAAGCGGCCGAATTATTTGATATCAAGGATGTAAATAAGACGGCAGCCACCTTTGATACGGATAAGCTGGACTGGTTTAACAATCAATATCTTAAGAATGAAGACCCCGGAAAACTGGCGGATGAGGTTATCCCGGCCTTGCTTAAGAAGGGCTATATAGAGAAAGATAATTTTGATAGAAATTATCTCGTTTCTTTAGTAAAATTATTCCAGGCGCGCCTGACTACCTTGAATGACTTTCCGGATTGGGCGGATTTCTTTTTTCTCAAGGAGCCGGCAATGGACCCTAAGGCGCAGGAGAAATTCCTCCGCCGGGATTTTTCCAAAGAATTCAGGCTTTTTATCCAAAAGCTTGATTCCTTAAATGCATTTGAAACGCCGGATATCGAAAAGTGCTTCCGGGAGCTGGTGGCGGAGTTGAATATACAGGCAAGAGAACTTATCCATCCGGTGAGGGTGGCTTTGACCGGGAAAACCATAGGCCCCGGCCTCTTTGAGGTAATTTATTATTTAGGCAGGGCACGCACAAAAGAGAGGTTGAGTAAATGGATAACAGGCAGGCAGGTTTGAGGTTGAAGAAACAGGTCCCAGCGTATCTGGTATTGGCAGTTCTGCTAGTATCTTGCGGATGCGAAACAACGGGAGGCACCGCCTCCGGGCTTTATTCCACCGCCCAGAATATAGGCAGGGGGATAGGCAAGGACGCCCGTTCCGCCTACAGCTTGTTGCAGTCTGCCGACCGTTGGATGCGCGAAAACCTCTGGTAACAATATTACCGTTAGGCACATAAGATGGCTTGATAAAAACGGAATCTTATCTCTCCCTGATATTGTCTATTTTCACTTTTAGTTTTTCTTGTCACGCATTAGCCGAAGAAAACATCGGAGATTCAAGAAGCATCCCGCATTATTCAGGCGCTACCAAGTATCCATTTATTTAAATATATCGAATGAGGGAGTTTCTGAATAAATATTTTTTTAGAAATTCATTACCCAAGGAAGCCTTAAAGCGCCTGATTTTTGGTTTTCACCCAAAATCCGTAAATAAAATTAGGCTTGGAATCGGGAAAGGCCTGCTGATGTATATGAATCCATATGCCGCTTCACAAAGGATTTTCGGGCTCTATGAGATAGAAATCCAAAATTATTTCCGGGCCTTTTCTCCCCAATGCGATTATTTTGTTGACATAGGGGCCGCAGATGGTTATTATTCATTAATCTACAGGAAATATAATAAGCACGGCCGTATCCTTATTTGCGATGGCGGTACAGGGAATAGCGAACAGCAAAAGAGAAACCTTGCGCTGAACAACTTTACGTTGGAGAACATATCTTTCCAAGATAAAAAATGGATTTGGGATGTAAGCAATAACGAGTGCATCAGGATAGATGACCTTATCCTTGATTCCAACAGGAGCTATTTTTTTAAAATAGATGTTGACGGCAACGAGCTTAAGGTGTTAAAAGGGGGGAGCAGCCACTTTAAAAACAACCAGTGTTGCTTTATAGTAGAGACGCATTCATTGGCGTTGGAAAACGCATGCATAGATTTTCTTAAAGGCTTTCAGTATGAATGCAGGATTATAAAGAATAGTTTATTGAGGATTATCCTCCCCGAGCTCAGAAAGCCTTGTGAGCACAATAGGTGGATTGTAGCAGCAAAAAATATTGCCCTGTCGTCTAATCGGTAGGACTTCAGATTCTGGATCTGACTATCATGGTTCGAGTCCATGCGGGGCAGCCAAATAAATCTCTCAAATTCCTAATAGAGAGATAATTCCAACCCTCATTAGAAAC
>DATJPP010000158.1:0-3542 GCA_035506355.1 Candidatus Margulisiibacteriota bacterium
ATAAAGTAAAAGACTGGCAGGTTGAAGCTTTACAAATTTTTGCTTTCTGTTATAATACAGGCAAATGTACTGCCAATTCTACGGACTGAAAGAACGGCCTTTCAATGTTACCTCTGACCCTGCCTTCTTTTTCTTAAGCAAGAAGCATAACGAGGCCCTCTCGCATCTCCTGTATGGAGTCTCGCAGCGTAAAGGGATCATCGTGCTGACCGGCGAGATCGGTACGGGGAAGACCACCCTCTGCCGTTTTTTCTTAAGCCAACTGGGCAAAGAGAGCAAGACCGCATTTATCCTCAATCCTCATTTTTCGGATGTGCAATTATTAGAAGCGATAGTAAAGGATTTTGGCATTGTCGTTAAAGAAGCTACCAGGCTGGATCTGGTAAATGCGCTGAATAAGTTCTTATTGCTCCAAACAGGAGCGGGGAATAATGTTATCCTTATAATAGACGAGGCACAGAATCTCAAGCCCCGGCAACTGGAGCAGGTGCGTCTTCTCTCTAATCTTGAGACTGAAAAGGACAAATTGTTGCAGGTGGTCCTTGTGGGGCAGCCTGAATTGAACCAGCGTTTAAACCTCCATGACCTGCGGCAGCTGAGACAACGCGTAATGGTCAGGTTCCACGTCTCTCCGCTGGAGGGCGATGAGGTAGGAGATTATATAAAGCACCGCCTGAAAACTGCCGGTTCGCAAGGATGCATTCACTTCAGCGAAGAGGCGATAAAGGCTATCGCTGAATTTTCATCCGGAACGCCCAGGCTGATAAACATGCTCTGTGACCGTTCCTTGCTTGCCGGTTTCGTTGCGGAAACACACACTATAGATACCGATATTATTAACCGCTGCCTCGCAGAATTGCAGAGTTATTTCGTAGGAGAACGCAGATGAGTATAATTTATGATGCCTTAAAGAAAGTAGAGAGTACCAATGCCGCTCAACCAGCAGAGCCGGATAAGAAAGATATTTCCCCTAAACCCAAGCAGAGGTTTTATCTTATCTATATACTGGTTGCTTCCCTCGGGCTCTTTATCGCAAATTCCTTATTTGGCTTTCTCTCTCCTACCAATAAGCCGCTTAAGGAACAGATCAAGCCCTTAACCGGCCTCTTCAAAACCGATCAGGATAAAAAGAAGAGCGGCCCGGCCTTAATCGTGATAGCCCCCACCAAGCCTAAGGCGGAGAATAAGGCAGAGCGTAGCGAGGGACTGACCGGCTTAATCTCTAATATCAAGAGAGAGGCGTCGCCAAGCCTGGTTTTAAACGGCATATTCTTTTCCGATAGCGAAGGATATGCCCTGATAAATAATCAGATCGTGAAGGTCGGGGATACGGTAGGAACGGCGAAGGTTAAAAGTATTACAGTTGATGAAGTAGAGCTGGATAACGCAGGCTCAGTGGTAAAGCTTTCCACCCGCAGCGGCAGCTAGGTCTTAACAAAACAATCCCTCTATCGCCTCTATTATCAACTCCAGAGGAACACCCGTTACGATTTCTGTCTTACCTATTCCGCTAAGCAGGACGAACCTGTTCTTAGCGCCGATAAATTTCTTATCGTGGTAATGCGCATTAATTATCTTCTTAAGCGGAATATTCCTGATAAAGACAGGAAGGCCGTACTTTGCGATGAGGCCCCGTATCAGCCTCTCGGTCTGCGGTTTTAAAAGCCCGATCCTCACGCTTATCCTGGAAGCGACAAGCATTCCCAGCGCAACCGCCTCTCCATGATTATAACCTTCGTAACCTCCGGAGGCCTCAATGGCGTGCCCTGCGGTATGCCCGAAATTTAAAGTAGTGCGTATCCCTGATTCTTCCCTTTCATCGCGTGAGACTATCTCTGCTTTGATTTTGCTGCAGGTATAGACGATATATTCCAAAGCCCGATTTTTTAAGGCGAGCACATCCTTTCTGTTTCTTTCGAGAAAACGAAAAAGGTCCCTGTCGCGGATAAGGGCGTATTTGATTACTTCGGATAGCCCGGAGCGGATCTGTTTTTTATCAAGGCTCTTAAGCAATTCCATGTCGCTTATTACCAGCCTTGGCTGATAAAATGATCCGGCAAGGTTCTTGGCTTGCGCCAGGTCAACCGCGGTCTTGCCTCCGATACTTGAATCTACCTGCGCCAATAGCGTAGTGGGTATCTGCACATAAGGTATACCGCGTTTATAAATGGAGGCGACGAATCCAGACAGGTCCCCCACTACCCCGCCTCCTAAAGCGATGATAAATAGCCGCCTGTTCCGGTCGTAACGCGCGATATCCCTGATAACTGATGAGGCAGTTTCCAGGGATTTGCTTTTTTCGCTATCCGCAATCAGCTTAAAACGGACGGAGAATCCAGAGGCTTCCAGAATATCGTTCAGGAGCCCGCCGTACCTTTTTTTTATTGCGGCATTGGTAATAACAAAGGCATCACTCCCAATATTCAAGGAACGTATATATTTCCCGCAGGATTTCAGGATACCGGGGCCGACCAAAATCTTATAGGAACGTTTTTTAAGATTAACCTTTGCGCTCTTCATATCTTATAAGGGGATCGCCAGTATTAGGGAAATGAATCTTACGATTGGCCAGATGACGACATCGAATAGGCCCATCCAGGTTAAGGCCGCCACGATAATAAAACCGTATGGCTCAATGCGCGAATACCCTTCAGCCAGGTCAGGGGGTAACAAGCCCATAGCAATACGTGAGCCGTCTAAGGGCGGGATGGGGATGAGGTTGAATACTCCCAAAAGAAGGTTGATGTAGATTAATTTTTGAAGGAGTATGGCGGGCAGTTGTGCCAGCGGTATTATTCTCCAGAGCATCCCCAGCAGGAAAGCGAAAATAATATTTGAGAGTGGTCCGCTTAACCCTACCCAGATAATATCCCTTTTGGGGTTTCTTAAGGCCCAGTAATTTATGGGTACTGGTTTTGCCCAGCCGATGGCAAAGCCGGTACTTAAGAAGAGGAATAAAGGGAGTATAATCGTCCCGAATGGATCAATGTGGGCAAGGGGATTAAGTGTCAGGCGGCCGGAATATTTTGCCGTGGGGTCCCCTAATCTATAAGCGACCCAGCCATGGGAGAACTCGTGGATGGTCATCGCTATAATCAAGAGCAAAAATGAGACTAAGAGTGCGGCTATGTTCAATCGAGGGCCTCAATTTTATCTATTTGCACGATCGGATATTTCTGTTTGGAAGGATCGGTTAAGGTGCCGTTTATTCTTACCTTGCGGTTGACCAGGGATTTTAGTTCGGGATCATTTCCTTTTAGCAGGTATACTTTATCTCCTTCGGTGATCAGTTTGTAGGCAGCTACGCGCGTAAAGACTTTAGGCCTGACGGTCCCTTCGACCGTGATTTTATCATTTACTATCACTGCCTTCCTGGATAGCTTTATCTGATCCTTCGCGGCCTTTTTCACAAAGCTCTTGTGTATCCAGCCGTAACTCTGCGGGACAGGCTCGATCTGATACCAATCCCCCTGCAAAGCCATTATTTTTACTTTCTCATTCTCCTGTAATTTCCCCAGTATGGCGGATGAGGTATCTGGCGC
>DATJPP010000159.1:0-5626 GCA_035506355.1 Candidatus Margulisiibacteriota bacterium
TGCTAATATGCTTGATTCCCGCTATCGTCTCGGCAAGCAACTTTATATTCGCCGGCTCATTCCTCTTCCCGCGCATGGCTTCAGGGGCAAGGTATGGCGCATCCGTTTCTAAAAAGATATTCTTAAGAGGCGCTAACTCCACTATCTTCCTTAAGCTATCCGCTTTTTTATAGGTAACATTACAGGTAAAAGAAATATAAAACCCCAAATCAAGGCAGTCTTTTAAGAAAACCTGGTCACCTGAAAAACAGTGCACTACTGCCTTAAGCGGCATGAATTCTTTTAATATGCCAAGGGTATCCGCGGATGCCTGGCGGCTATGCACTACCAGGGGCAGATTTAAATCTTTGGCTAATTTTATCAGCGATGAAAATAAATTTCTCTGGTTTTCTGCTTTAGAAAAGTTCCTGTAATAATCCAGGCCTATCTCTCCTATGGCTACAACCTTCTTATCCCCTGCTAAACCTCTAAGCTCAACCTCATCCTGCGGCTTAAAGCTGTCTGCTTCGTGCGGATGGATACCGACGGTAGCAAAAATAAAAGCATATTCCCGGGAGAGCCCTAACGAAGCAAGCGAGCCTTGCAGGCTTGAGCCGATATTGACGATATATTCTATACCCTCATCCCGGGCGCGCCTTATCACCGCATCCCTATCGAGGTTAAATTCCGGAAAATCCAGGTGGCAGTGGGTATCTATAAGCATCCTATTCAATACGGGGGAATAAAGGGCTTCCTTTTTTTACCTTATCTGAACCTATCTGCGCTTTGATGGAAGAGGCGGTTTGCGGCATAAATGGCCCTATACGTTCCGAGAGATCCCTGATCACGTCAACTAAAAGGCGTATAAAGGACCTTAACTCATCGGCCTTATTTTCTTTAGCCAGGTTCCAGGGCTTAGTTTCTTCGACATATTTATTTGCCCGGTTAATCAGCTCCCAGATGCCCTCCAATACCGCGCTGAAATTATAATCCGCATCAGGACCTTTTAACCCCAGGTGGCTCTGGGCGGGGGAATCTAATCCCTGCATCATGGACCTGATCTGCTTTTCCTGCGGACTAACTTCCCCGCCTCTTTCCGGCACATTAGAGCCGTAATATTTCTCAACCATGGTCAGTGTGCGGTAAATGAGGTTTCCCAGGTCATTGGCTAAATCCCCGTTGAACCTCTTAATGATCGCCTCTTCCGAAAAATTACCGTCCAAACCGAAAGGGACATCGCGCAAGAGGAAATACCTGTATACATCTATCCCGAACTTCTCTACCATGGCAAGGGGCGAGACTACGTTACCTCTGGACTTTGACATCTTATCCTCCCCCAAAAGCCACCAGCCGTGCGCGAATACCGTCTTGGGGAGTTCAATATTGAGCGCACGCAATATTATCGGCCAGTATATCGTATGTTGCCTTAATATATCTTTGCCGATCAAATGCAGGTCAGCCGGCCACCAGGAGGATTTATAATTGCCTTTCTCATCGAAGGTGCCCACCGCGCTGATATAGTTGATCAGGGCGTCAAACCAGACATATGTAACGTGGTCTTTGCTAAAAGGCAGAGGTATCCCCCAGCTTAAGCGTTCCTGGGGCCTGGATACGCAAAGGTCGGTAAGGGTATTCAGCTCCAGGAACCTGGACATCTCTTCATAGCGGCTTGCGGGCTTGATAAAATCAGGATGGGTCTTTATATACTCCATCAACCAACCCTGGTATTTGGAGAGCCTGAAGAAATAATTCCTCTCCGAGATCCTCTCCACCCTCCTCTTACAGTCAGGGCAGAGCTGCCCGGCCGCCTGGGCATCAGACCAGAAAGTCTCACAGGGGGTGCAATACCAGCCTTCGTATTTATCCTCGTAGATATCTCCTTTGGCATAGAGTATATTTAAAACCTGCTGCACCACGCTGATGTGCCTCTCTTCGGTTGTGCGTATAAAATCGTTATAGGAGATATCCAGGGCCTTCCAAAGATCTTTGAATAACAGGACTGTCTTATCGGAAAATTCCTGGGGGGTCAACTTCAATTCCTCAGCTGCCCTTTGGATCTTCTGCCCGTGCTCATCAGTGCCGGTTAAAAACCAGACGTTTTCATCACCCAGGACCCGGCGCAGGTAACGCGCCAGTGAATCCGCGGCAATAGTGGTATAAGAATGCCCTATATGGGGTGAGGCATTAACATAATATAGCGGGGTAGTAAGATAAAACTTCTTCATGCTATTTATCCTTATAGCTTATTTCTATTATTGCGCCTTCTTCAAGTTCAACCGTAACCGAGCGTTTAAAAACATTTACGCTTACGACCTTCCCCTTCCCCTGCGGCGTATTGACTTTTTCTCCCTCGTGGGGCAGGCCCTTGGATAAGATCTTGTATGTCTCGTACTCGAAGGAAAGGCAACACATCAGCCTCCCGCAGATACCCGAGATCTTCGGGGGATTTAAGGGTAGCCCCTCTTCCTTGGCCATTTTGATGGTAACCGGCTCGAAATCCTTGAGGAACCTGGCGCAGCATAATTCCCTCCCGCAAGGCCCGAACCCACCGAAGAATTTGGCTTCATCCCTTACCCCTATTTGCCTAAGCTCAATGCGCGCCTTGAATATCTTGGCAAGGTCTTTTACCAGGTTCCTAAAATCTATCCTACCGTTAGCCGTAAAATAAAAGATGATCTTAGAACGGTCAAAAGAATATTCTGCCTGGACCAGCTTCATCTGTAGTTTATGCTCGTCTATCTTCTTCAGGCAGGCATTAAAGGCCTCCTTGGCCTTGGCCCTGTTTTCTTCAATCTGTTTTAAATCGGAGTCCCTGGCCAGGCGCACTATTTTCTTTGGCGCATCCTTACTGTTGTTCTCAGTCGGGGCCTCTTCCGGAGAGACGACCTGGCCGTAATCAAAACCGCGGTCATGCTCGACGATAACGTAATCGCCTTCTTTAGCAACCAGGCTGCCTCCATGATAAGAATACACCTGTCCGGAATCCCGCAAACGCACGAAGATCATCTCTGCCATATTTCTGCTCCCAGATTATGTAATAATAGCTTGGTATTGATGTTGGCCTCAAGGAAAGAGAGGGAGTCCGAAATAGATTCAAATATCCCGTTAAGGCTGACAAATGACAAGCTTTCCGCCGCCTTTAGCAGTTCTTCCTTGCGGTCTACGTTGATCAGGTCAGTTTGGCTGGCCCCCGCCTTCACCAGGTAGATGTCGCGAAACCAGGTCGAGATGATGTTCAGGAAGGCGCGCAGTTCATCTTTTTTCGAAAGCGACAAAGTCTGCAGGTTCAAGGTGCGCCTGATGATAAATTTATCGATAATATTGTTGCGTTCATCGATGATACCGCCATCTTTAAGTTTTAAGGCCCGGCCAAGCCTGCCTTCCGAGAAATAAGCCAGAAAGTGCGCAGAGAGGTCGTCTAATTGATAATCGGATTTTAAGATCGCCTCCAGCCTCTGCCTCTTAAGAGGAAAGAATTTTACTACCCTGCAGCGGGAGATGATGGTCTTAAAAAGCCGGGTGGGCTTGTCGCTGATCAGGATTATCAGGGTGTCCTGCGGAGGCTCCTCCAGGGCTTTAAGGATAGCGTTCCCTGCCTCGGCGGTAAAATTATGCGCGTTATCTACGATAAATATTTTCTTCTTTGCTTCATAGGCCTTAAGGTTGATTTCTTTTTGGAGTTGGCGCACGTTCTCGATCTTTATATCAGAGTCTGAACAGTCTATGAGGTGCACGTCGGGGTGCTGGTTACCGTCAATCTTCCTGCAGGAAGGGCAATTATCGCACCCATTGTATTGATCCACCGTGCAATTAACGGCCTTGGCCAGGGCTAAGGCAGCAAGCTTCTTTCCCACCCCCTCCGAACCGGAGAAAAGATATCCTCCCATAAGGCGCTCCTGGGCCATGTAATGCTTCAGTATATTTATTGCGCTATCCTGTCCTTTGATATCCTGCAATAACATCTTTATCTAATTTTTGAGGAATTTCTCCGTTATCTGCCTGACACTGCTTTGAGTCTTATCTTTGTGGTCTTCAACCTTTACGATCTTTACCCTTTTGGGCTCAAGATGCGCGATCTTCAAGTATCCCCCCCTTACCCGTTTATGATAAGAAAGTTTTCTCTGCTCAATGCGATCGCAGCAATGCCGGCGATGGCGTAAGCCTTTCTTAACGCATAAGTCCAGGAAGAAGGTCAGGTCAGGCTCTATACCCTCAGTGGCAAAACTACCCACCTCTTTGATGACCTTGATGTCAATCCCTAAGCCATAGCCCTGATAAGCTAGCGTTGAATCCAGGAACCGGTCGCAGATGACGATCCTGCCTTTCTCTAATGCCGGCTTTATGATCTCCGCTACTGCCTGCGCCCGAGCAGCCATGTAAAGGAGCATCTCGCATTCCTTAGACATCGCCTTATTGACAGGGTCCAGAAGGATAGTGCGGATCTTTTCGCTAATCTTCACACCGCCTGGCTCGCGCAGATAAAGCACCTTATACCCTTTGCCTTTCAGGTAATTATACAAAAGATGCGACTGCGTGCTCTTACCGCATCCCTCGGAACCTTCGAATGTAATGAATTTACCTTTCATGGTCTTTTATTGTTTTGCGGGTCCTGCCTTGGCTTGTTTTCTCGCCGCTAGACGCGGCTCAAAATCCAAGCCAAGTCACCCGCAAAACCTATATCTTCCTACGCCAAGTTGTCTTGCCGTCTTTAGTATCTTCTAAAATAATACCTTTATCTTCTAAAGATTTGCGTATTTCATCGGCTGCAGTGAAGTTTTTCTGCTTCTTATAAGTGTAGCGAGCAGAAATTTGAAATTCTACCTCATTATCTGTTATGCCGCTGGGACAAACTTCAGAAAAATCTAAACCAAAAATATCAGCTATTTCTTTTATCGTATCCATAGCGTAATTTAATTTTTCATTCTTAAGCGTATCATCGCGTTCCAACAATACATTACATCGGTTTACCATATCAAATAAAACTGCTAATGCCCTAGGTGTATTGAAATCGTCATCCATGTACTGGATAAAATCTTCTTTAAAAGACTTCACTGAACCAGCACCCCAATTAACAACATTACTTATTTTTCTGGTACCAAAAATGTTTTCTAATTTCTTCATTAAAATATCGATGCGCTCCAAAGCCTTTTTTGCTTCCTCGATTTTTTCAGCAGTATAATCAATCGGATGCGAATAATGCGTATTAAGAAAAAACAGCTTTAATAAATTCGCATTTTTGTATCTGGCAATAAAATCTTTTATGGTTACAAAATTCCCCAGGGACTTGGACATCTTTTGCCCATTTATGGTAAGCAAGCCGTGGTGGAGCCAGTATTTGGCAAAGGGTTTTCCGGTTAAGGCTTCTGCCTGCGCGGTCTCATTCTCATGATGCGGGAATATCAGGTCCCTTCCTCCGGCGTGGATATCCAGGGTATCGGTTTTAAGGAACTTCTGGCTCATCACCGAGCACTCTATATGCCAGCCTGGTCTACCGGGACCCCAAGGGCTCTCCCAAGAAGGTTCTCCCTCTTTAGATTTCTTCCAGAGCGCAAAGTCTAACGGGTCATTCTTGGTTTCATCCGATTCTTTTCTGACACCCGTAAGCATCGATTCAATACTCTGCCCGGAGAGCTGTCCGTACTTTGAG
>DATJPP010000160.1:0-4423 GCA_035506355.1 Candidatus Margulisiibacteriota bacterium
TCAATATCAGGGATATTAAATCCGTATTTTATTATTAAGGGTATCTCGACCTTTACTTCCTCATTTTTATTTATCTCCACGCGAATTCCGGAGGATGCCTTATTTCCGATAAAGTCAAGAATAGTGCCTGCGAATCTCGAACCTACGCGTTTTACGCCCTGGATATCTGCTGCGGCAAGGGAGGCTATAGAGGCGATTACATTTTTGTGTATTCTGATTGTCCCTAAGTCTGTGCGCGATTCATCCCTTTGCATGGGTTTATGCCTCTTTCTCCTCGCCCTTGAACATCTCCTGGATAAAATGCGTAGAGATGTCGCCTTTTAAGAAGAGCGGGTTCTCCATAAGCTTTAGGTGGAATGGTATAGTGGTCTTTATGGGGGATATTTGGAATTCATTTAATGCGCGCTGCATTATCCTGATCGCCTCCTGCCTGTCTTTGCCGTGGGTAATCAATTTGGCGATCAGCGAGTCGTAATAGGGCGGTATCTCGTAACCGGCGTAGATATGCGTATCTACCCTTACGCCGGGTCCGCCGGGAAGTATCAGGTTTTCAATCCGTCCGGGTGAAGGCATAAAATTATTCTCAAAGTCTTCTGCGTTTATCCGGCATTCAATTGAGGCGCCTTTTATCTGGATATCCTCCTGCTGGAAGCGCAGTTTTTCTCCCGCAGCAACGCGGATCTGCTCTTTGATAAGGTCCAGGCCGGTGACCATCTCCGTGACCGGATGTTCTACCTGAATACGGGTATTCATCTCCATAAAGTAAACGTTTTTTGAACGCTGGTCGAGAAGGAATTCCACCGTCCCTGCGCTTACGTAATTTACGGACTTGACTCCTTTGGTTACCATTTCTCCCAGCCGCTTGCGCAGCTTGCTGTCTACTACCGGGGAGGGAGATTCTTCCAGTAATTTCTGGTGTCTTCTCTGGATGCTGCAGTCGCGTTCTCCCAGATGCACGATGTGGCCGTGTTTGTCCGCTAATACCTGGATCTCAATATGCCGCGGCTTCTCGATATATTTTTCGATGTAGACGTTGGAATTTCCGAAATTGGACTCGGCTTCTGCCTGGGCGGTCATCAGGCTTGAGGCAAGGGTAAGGTCGTTGTGGCATATCCTCATCCCTCTTCCGCCTCCTCCCGCCGCTGCCTTGATGATTACCGGATAGCCGATAGCCTTGGCGGTCTTTAAAGCCTCTTCCTTGTTTTTAATAATTCCCGCGCTTCCCGGGACGATGGGTAAGCCCGCCTTTTGCATGCTTGTGCGCGCCGCCATCTTATCCCCCATCATGCGCATATTATCAGGGGTAGGCCCGATAAAGGTTATGCGGCAGCTTTCGCAGATCTCCGCGAAATGCGGGTTTTCAGCCAAAAATCCATAACCGGGGTGTATTGCTTCGACGTCGGTAATCTCGGCTGCGCTGATTATGGCGGGGATATTGAGGTAGCTGTTGCTGGAAGAGGGTTGTCCTATGCAGATGGCTTCATCGGCAAAACGCACGTGCAGGGAAGGCCTGTCGGCTTCTGAGAATACCGCTACTGTGCGTATCCCCATTTCGCGGCAGGCACGGATTATTCTTAGGGCTATCTCGCCCCGGTTGGCAATGAGTATTTTAGAGAACATCTTGATTTAGAGAGGTTCGATAAGAAACATGGATTGGCCGAACTCCACGGGTTCTGCGTTATCCACGAGGATTTCCAGGATCTTGCCCCGGATCTCGGATTTTATCTCGTTCATCAACTTCATCGCTTCAATGATACAGATTACCTGGCCGTTTTCAATTACCTGTCCTACTTCCGCGTAGGGAGGCGCTTCCGGGGCGGGCGCGCGGTAGAATGTCCCGACCATCGGGGCCTTGATCTCTACAGTCTTAGCGGAAAGTTTTTCTGGTACTTGAGGGGTCTCTTTGGCAGGCTCATCCGGGGCCCTCTCCCTTTCAACTACTACTGGTCCGGTGAATACCTCGGTGCCAGTGGAGGTTTTCTTGAGCCTTATACGCATCCCCTCTTTTTCTATCTCCAATTCCACCAGGCCGCTCTCATTCATTAAGGAGATCATCTCTTTGATTTCTTTAATATTCATTTAGGCCCCTCTTTCGTATACTCTTTCTACATATTCCCCAGTGCGCGTATCGATCTTAAGTAAATCACCTTCATTGATAAAAAGCGGAACCTGCACTGTCGCCCCGGTCTCTATCTCTGCCGGCTTAGTCCCACTCTTTGCCGTATCCCCCTTGATCCCGGGTTCGGTGTGCGTTATCCTGACCTCTATGAAATTGGGGAGGTTGATGGTCAAGGTATCTTCTTTATAAAAATAACCGAGCACCTCAAGGTTGTCTTTCAGGAATTTAACCTTATCCCCAAGGTAATCTTCGGCGATGGCTATCTCTTCGTAAGTCTCCTGGTCCATGAAATGGTACATATCCCCGGACTTGTAGGTATATTGCAGCTTGCGTTCTTCCACAAAGGCCTCTTCGATCTTTTCGTCACCTCTCCAGGTCTTCTCCTGGATTGAAGAGTTTTTCATATTCCTGAGTTTTGCCCTGACAAAGGCCGCGCCCTTCCCGGGCTTGACGTGCTGAGTGTCCACTACCATATATACTACGCCTTCCGAGAGGACCGTTACTCCTGATTTGATCTCATTTATTGATAGCGCCACTTAACACCTCGCATCCTTTCCTGGTTACCAAGACCATATCCTCTATTCTTATTCCGAACTTACCCGGCAGGTATATTGCCGGCTCGACTGTGAATACCGTTCCGCTTAAGAGAGGTACCTCTGCCTTCGCGGATATATGCGGTTCTTCGTGGACCTCCAGCCCGATCCCGTGCCCCAGATTATGACCAAAGCAATCTCCAAATCCATTCCGGGATATATGGTTGCGGGCTGCTGCGTCAATACTGCTTATTTTTCGGCCCGGCTCAATTTTAGCTATCGCCTTGGCTTGAGCCTCACGCACAATATCGTAAACCTTGCGGCAGAGAATACTAATTTTACCTAAAAAGAATACCCTTGTCAAGTCGGTTTTATATCCTAAGTAATTGACCCCCATATCAATCAGAACCGGTTCATTCTTCAGCAGTTTCCTCTCTGAAGGGATGTGGTGCGGCTGGCTGGAATTGGGCCCGGAAGCTACGATTGTCTCAAAGGCTGATCCCGTAGCGCCATGGTAGCGGATAAAATGCTCTATTTCCGCTGCAATCTCCAGCTCCTTCCTTCCCGGCTTAAGGAGCATTTCGATATATTTTATAGCCAGGGCGTGTATCTTTAACGCTTCCCTGATATTTTTAATCTCAGCTGCTTCTTTTATCTGCCTTAATTCCTCTACCAGGCTGTGCATGGGGACCAAGGCGCACTTTTTACCCAGGTATCCCCTTATCTTGCGGTATTCAGCGAAAGGGAGGTTACGTTCTTCAAAGCCCAAGCGGCTAAACTTCGAGCTTATGCAGGTTTCGGCGATAAGTTTGAATACGGAGCCGTTAATCTTTTTAAGGAGCGCAGAGCCCTTAAGTTCTTTTTGCGCCATTTCGGTATATCTGGAATCGGTAAAATAAAAATTCCCTCCCGGGGAGGCAATGAGGTAAGAATCGTGGCTGGTAAAGTTAAGAAGATAGGAGATATTGGAAGGTTGGGATATCAGTAGGCCATCCAGTTGGTTGCTTTCTAAGTTTTGGTAGAGTCTCTTTATGCGGGCCTTCATCTAGCATGAAATTAAGTCCAGCAGGGCCTCCAGGCCGAGTAAGTAGCTCTTTGCGCCAAAGCCCAAAACTGTACCTTTAGCTACGGGGCTAATCAGGGATTTTTGCCTAAACTCTTCGCGGCTGTAGATATTGGATAAGTGCACTTCTACCGTGGGTAACCCTGAAGCGCTGATAGCATCCCTGATAGCCACGCTGGTGTGGGTATAGGCCGCGGGATTTATCAATATCCCGTCAAATTTGCCCTTAGCCACTCCGATGGCATCCACGATTTTGCCTTCATGGTTGGATTGGAGTATTCTTAAGGCTGCTTTTCTTTTTTTAGCGGCCTTAAGAAGGCGATTATTAATCTCATCCAAGGTAACCTTGCCGTATACGCCGGGCTCTCTTTGGCCAAGGAGGTCTAAATTCGGGCCATGTATTACCAGTATCCTTATCATTCCGCCTCATCAATCAGCATTACCGGGATCCCGTCGCGGATAGGGTATTTTTTCCCGCATTTCTGACAGACGATTTTCTCCTTATCCAGCTTGACATCGCCTTTGCAGGCTGGACAAGCCAGTATTTCCAGCAGCTCTTTGTCGATCATAGATTACCCCCTAAACTCTGTTGACCTCGTTATTAGAGTTTATCCCTCTTTGTCCCCGGTGCCAGGGGGACTAGTTTTGCTCTTCTCTACATACTGCAGCCTCAACTCATAAAGTAAGTTCTCCAAAAGCTTATTCTCG
>DATJPP010000161.1:0-7244 GCA_035506355.1 Candidatus Margulisiibacteriota bacterium
TCGTGCAATATGCCCTGGGCGCTACTTTGCAGGCAGTAAAAGATTCCGGGTTGGATCTGGATAAAGAGAATAGGGAGCGTATTGGAGTGGTGGTCGGCTCCGGTATCGGAAGCCTCAGGATCATCGAAGAAGAGCATAGCGTCGTCTTAAAGAGCGGGCCAGGGAGGATAACCCCCTTCTTGATACCCATGCTTATCGTAAATGAGGCTGCCGGGCAGATCGGGATCACTTATGGTTTACAGGGCCCGAATATGTGCGTTACTACGGCTTGCGCTTCAGGGAATCACGCCATAGGGGATGCCTTCAGGATCATCCAGAGGGGCGAGGCGGATGTGATAATCACCGGAGGTACGGAGAGTTGCATCACCAGCCTGGGTGTGGGAGGTTTCTGCGCGCTTAAAGCCCTTTCTACGCGTAACGATGAACCGCAAAAAGCCAGCCGGCCCTTTGATGCCCAGCGCGACGGTTTTGTTATGGGCGAGGGATGCGGGATTGCCGTGCTGGAATCGTTGGATCACGCCAAGAAGAGGGGGGCGAATATTTACGCGGAATTGGCAGGGTTTGGGATGTCCTGTGATGCTTATCACATTACCGCTCCCGATCCGCTTGGGCACGGCGCATCATTGGCGATGAAGTGGGCGATGGAAGATGCCAAGATTAACCCGCAGGAGGTAACTTACATTAACGCCCATGGTACATCAACCAAGCTTAATGATAAGGTAGAGACCCTGGCGATAAAGAAATCCTTAGGTGAGCACGCTAAGAAGGTAATGGTCTCTTCGACTAAGTCCATGACCGGGCACTTGTTAGGCGCTGCCGGAGGAGTAGAGTTTTTGGTCTGCTGTATGGCGATTAAAGATGATGTCGTACCGCCTACCATAAATTACGAATATCCGGATCCGGAATGCGATCTGGATTACGTTCCCAACACCGCACGGAAGGCTCAGGTTAATCTCTGTCTCTCCAATTCGTTAGGCTTTGGTGGACATAACGCTACCGTTGCAGTCAAGAAATTCAAGTAAATTCTTCAACCGTAAATATGGGCCACACAATCGCGGAAAAAATATTACTGGCGCATACCGATAAGAAAGATATCGCTCCTGGCGAATTTATCGAAGCTAAGGTGGACCTTGCCCTGGGCAACGATATCACTGCTCCCTTGGCCATAGAGGAGTTCAGGAAGTCGGGGTTTAAGCAGGTCTTTGACAAAAAAAGAATCGCTCTGGTCCCCGACCATTTTGCCCCGGCAAAAGATTTAAGAAGCGCCAACCAGTGTAAGCTCCTGGCGGATTTTGCCAGAGAACAGAAGATCAAAAATTATTTTGAAGTAGGGTGCATGGGGATAGAGCATGCCCTTCTCCCCGAGCTGGGGTTAGTTAGACCGGGAGACTTAGTGATCGGCGCGGATTCGCATACCTGCACTTACGGGGCGCTTGGCTGTTATTCAACCGGAGTAGGCTCTACGGACCTGGCGCGTGCCTTTATAGACGGCAAATGCTGGTTGAAAGTACCTCCTACAATAAAGTTCGTATATAAAGGTAAGCTGAATAAGTGGGTAGGGGGTAAAGACCTCATCCTCTTTACTATAGGGAATATCGGGGTTGACGGGGCCTCATATAAGGTGATGCAGTTTAGCGGTCCGGTAATAGAAAGTCTTGGTATGGATGACCGTTTTGCCATGTCGAATATGGCTATTGAGGCCGGGGGGAGAGCGGGGATTATCGAACCGGATAAGATAACCCTGGATTTTGTCAAAAAGCCCGTAGCTAAACGAAAGGTCTTTAAGTCCGACAAAGATGCGCGCTACGAGAAGATTTACGAATGGGATATCAGCGGATTAGAGCCGCAGGTTGCCTGTCCGCACCTCCCCAGTAACGTCAAGAGGGTCTCCAAGTTAAAAGAGATAAAGCTTGATCAAGTGGTGATCGGTTCCTGTACTAATGGCAGGATCTCCGACTTAAGGATAGCCGCAAAGTTGCTTAAAGGCAAAAAAGTTAAGAGCGGCTTGAAACTAATCGTTATCCCGGCTACGCAGAAGATATATCTCCAGGCGGTTCAGGAAGGGTTGGCTGAAGTTTTTGTTAAATCAGGCGGGGTGTTCTCAACCCCTACCTGCGGGCCATGCCTGGGCGGGCATATGGGGATATTGACCGAAGGTGAAACCGCCCTTGCCACTACTAACCGTAATTTTATCGGCAGGATGGGTTCCCCTAAGTCTTTTGTTTATTTATCAAATCCCGCGGTAGCCGCGGCATCCGCAGTTACGGGGAGGATTACGCATCCCCAGGAAGTTGCAGGTTAAAAAGATGGTTATAAAAGGAAGGGCGCACAAGCTGGGCGACGATATCAATACCGACGATATCATCGCCGCCAAATACCTGGTCTCAACCGACGCCAGGGAATTAGGCAGCCATTGCCTGGAGAGTATCCGGCCGGATTTTTCCAGGAAGGTTAAACCCGGCGATATCATCGTTGCCGGGAAGAATTTCGGCTGCGGTTCTTCGCGCGAACACGCCCCGCTTGCTATCAAGGGGTGCGGCGTCTCCGCGGTCATCGCCGCGAGCTTTGCGGCCATATTTTTCCGCAACTCCATCAATATCGGCCTGCCATTCCTGGAGTCGGATAATACCGCTAAGATATCCGAAGGCGATGAACTTGCAATAGACTTAAGCAATGGTATAATAAAGAACCTGACTAAATCAGAAACTTATAAAACGCAGGCCTTTCCCGCTTTTCTGCAGGAGATAGTAGAGAGCGGAGGGCTGCTGGATTGGGTGAAGAAAAAGGAGAAGCATGTACAGAATAGCAGTCATACCCGGTGACGGTACCGGGCCGGAGGTTATCCGTGAAGGCTTAAAGGTCCTGGATGAGGCCGCCAGGAAATTTAATTTTAAATACGAAAGCAAGACCTTTGACTTCGGGGGAGAGAGGTATTTAAAAACCGGTAAGACCCTGGATGATAAAGATATAGAAGAGCTTAAGGGTTATTCGGCTATCTTTCTGGGGGCAATAGGCCACCCTGGAGTTAAGCCCGGGATCCTTGAGACTGGCGTGCTTCTTAAATTGCGTTTTTCGCTGGACCAGTATATTAATCTGCGTCCGGTTAAACTCTATAACCCCGCTTTTTGCCCTTTAAAGGATAAAAAGCCCGAAGATATCGATTTTGTGGTTGTGCGCGAGAATTCCGAAGGGCTCTATAAAGGTATGGGAGAATTTAAGAATAAAGGGACGAAGGAGGAGGTAGCTACGCAAATTTCTTACAACACCCGCAAAGGGGTAGAGCGCTGCATCCGTTTCGCCTTCGAATATTGCAAGAAGCGCAATAAACGCAGGAAGCTTACCCTCTGCGGGAAGACCAACGTTTTAACCTTTGCCTGGGACCTCTGGGAGAGGGTTTTTAACGAGGTAGCCAAAGAATACCCGGATATTACCACGGATTACGCGCATGTCGACGCCACCACCATGTGGTTCGTGAAGAACCCGGAGTGGTTTGATGTTATCGTCACGGATAATATGTTCGGCGATATCATTACTGACCTGGGGGCGATGATCCAGGGCGGGATGGGTGTTGCCGCCGGAGGGAATATCAACCCGCAGGGCGTATCCATGTTTGAGCCTATCGGGGGGAGCGCTCCTAAATATACGGGTAAGAATGTGATCAATCCGCTGGCCGCTATCTGCGCCGGAGGGATGATGCTGGAGAATTTAGGAGAGGTCAAGGCGGGTAAAGCGATAGAAGATGCGGTGATCAAGCTTTGCTCCGGGCAATTAAAATCGCTGGCCGCTGGCAAGATGGGATATTCTACGACTGAAGTCGGCGATTTGGTAGTTAAAAACTTATAAGTAATGTTTAACGGGTCCTGCCTTGGGCTGTTTCTTGCTGCATCACGCAGCTAAATCAGGCAAGCCACCCGCTAAATAAGCAATTTCAATAATCAAATATCAGTCTTAGAGAGGATAAGATGAAGAAATATAATGTTGCGGTAATCGGCGTAGGCGCGGTGGGCCTTGAGATGCTGCGCGTATTAAATCAGCGCAAGTTCCCGGTTGATAAGCTGCGTGTCTTCGCCCGCTCGGCAAGGAATATCGAAATAGACGGGATACAATACGCAGTAGAAGCTGTTTCTCCCGAATGTTTTTCCGGAGTAGAGATAGCTTTATTCGCCGGAACGGAGGGAGAAAAGGGCGCTGCCGTAACCTATGCCTCGGAAGCGGTCAAGAGAGGCGCGGTGGTCATCGATAACGGCGCGGATTTCCGTATGGACCCGAAGGTCCCGCTGGTTGTGCCTGAAGTCAATCCCAAAGATGTCAAAAAGCATAAAGGGATAATCGCCAATCCGAATTGTTCGACCATCCAGATGGTCGTAGCGCTTTGGCCCATTTACAAGAAGGCAGGGATCAAGAGGATTATCGTTACTACGCTTCAGGCTTCTTCGGGAGCAGGGAGGGGTGCGGTTGAGCAGCTTAATGAAGAAGTCTCGTTGGTAGCCAAGGAAGGTTTTGAGAGCGTGCATGTTCAGGCATCCAATAAAGGGATGCCCCAACAGTTAGCTTACAATGTCTTTCCGCATATAGGTACTTTTGTGGAAGGTAATTATACCAATGAAGAGTGGAAGCTGGTGCGCGAAACCCACAAGATCATGCATGACGATAAGATAAAGATCTCCGCCACTACCGTTAGGGTGCCGGTGAGGACCGGCCATTCCGAATCGGTGTATATTGAGACTGAAAAGTCCATTGAGCCGGATAAGGTACGGGAGATCTTAAGCAGCGCGCCCGGCGTAATCGTAATGGATGAACCTAAGAAGAATATTTATCCTATGCCTAAGGACTCAGAAGGTAAAGATGAGACCTTTGTGGGCAGGATACGCAGGGATCCCTTTGTCAAAAATGGGTTATGGTTGTGGGTGGTAGCGGATAATCTGCGCAAGGGTGCCGCCACCAACGCCGTGCAGATCGCGGAATGTCTAATCTCAAACTCGAAATAGAGTATGACGGAACGGATTACTGCGGTTGGCAGGCCCAGAGAAGTGTCAGGTTTAAATCCATCCAGGAAGTAATCGAAAAAGCACTCCAAAAGATACTCCGTGAGAAGGTAAAACTTATCGCCTCCGGACGCACTGATGCCGGGGTGCACGCTTTAGGGCAGGTAGCTAATTTCAAGACCTCTGCGAGGATCAAGCCTGACAAGTTAATGAGGGGCTTGAACGCCCTTCTGCCTGACGATATCCGGGTCTGCCGGGTACAGGAGGTAGGCCCGGATTTCCACAGCCGTTTTCAGGCCCGTTCCAAGGTCTACCGTTATACCATCCTGAACCGTAAAGCCCCTTCTGCGTTTTCAAGGAATACGGTCTATTTCTACCCCTATCCGCTGGATATAAAGCTGATGCAGAAGGAAGCCAGGGCCCTTGTGGGCAGGCATAACTTCAAATCCTTCCAGACCAGCGGGAGTAAAGAAAGAGCTTCGGTTAGGACTATCAAGAGGCTGAAAATATCAAAAGAGGGGGAGCGCATAATCTTTGAGATAGAAGCTGACGGTTTTCTTTATAATATGGTCAGGAATATCGTAGGGACGCTGATTGAAACAGGGAGGGGGAGGTTAAGCAAAGGGAGCCTTAAGAAAATACTCTCTGCCTTAGACCGCAGGCTGGCCGGGCCTACCGCAGCGGCAAAAGGGCTTTGTCTGCTTAAGGTTAAATACTGATTAAAAAATGTTTGACTTGCGATAAAAATATGCTATACTTTTATTTCTATGAATAGAACCTATTCGGCCAAAAAAGATGATATAAAGAGGGAGTGGTACCTGGTGGATGCCAAGGATAAGATCCTTGGACGGCTTGCCGCTAAGGTAGCCGCGATCTTAAGGGGGAAACATAAGCCTATATTTACCCCGCATATTGATACCGGGGACGGGGTGGTAGTGATAAATGCCGCCAAGATCAGGGTCAGCGGAAGGAAATTGAAGCAGAAGGTTTACCGTCATTATTCAGGCTATCCGGGAGGCCTTAGGGAAGTAAAAATGGAAGTCATGCTTGCGAAGAGGCCCACGACTGTAGTAAAGCTGGCAATACAGAGGATGCTCCCCGGCGGGCCTCTAGGGAGGGACTTGATCAAGAAATTAAAGATATACGCGGATGACAAGCATTCCCATACGGCTCAGAAACCGGTAGTTTTGGAGGTATAAGAGATAAAAAGATGGAAGAGAAAGCAAAATATACAGCAACTGGAAGACGTAAGGAATCGGTGGCCAGAGTGCGCCTATTACCCGGCGCCGGAAAGATCACGGCTAACGGCAGGCCTTACGAGAAGTATTTCCTGCGCGAGACGGACAGGATAATCGTGACCCAGCCTCTGCAACTGGCAAGCTGTATCGCTAAATACGATATCTTTGCCAACTTAAGCGGAGGTGGGCTTACCGGACAGGCCGGGGCCATGCGCCACGGTATTTCCCGCGCCCTTGCCGAGGCCGAGCCTCAGGCAAAAGAGATGCTGCGCAAGCAGGGTTTCTTGACCCGCGACCCGCGCATGAAGGAACGCAAGAAATACGGCCAAAAGGGTGCACGCAGACGCTTCCAGTGGACCAAGAGATAAGGGGGTTTTAAAGGATTTTAACAATTTAAAGTTATTTTGCAAAAAGATCCCGCTGGATAGGCGGGATTTTTTATTTACCGTCGCGCACCCGACGAGAAAATGCTTGACTAAGCATATTTTTTATCTTAATATAACTTGTTAAACAAAGATAAGGAGTAAAGATGATAAATGTAGCTGTAGTAGGCGCAACGGGTTATGCCGGAGAGGAATTAATTGATATCCTCTTAAGGCATCCTTCGTTGAGGATAGCGAATATCTCGGCAAAGATAGATAAGCCGAAAGCGATTGCAGAGATATTTCCTAAGTTCTCCGGAAGATTAGACCTCATCTGTAAAGAGCCCGATATAAAAGAGATCGACTCTAGCTGTGAACTCATTTTTCTTGCTCTTCCGCACACCGTATCTATGACCTTGGTGCCGCAATTGATTAAGGCGGGGAAGAAAGTAATTGACTTGAGCGCTGATTACAGGATCAAGGATACCGCGGTATATGAAAAATTTTATAATACACCGCAGAAAGATAAGTTGAATCTCGCTCAGGCAGTTTACGGCTTGCCCGAGCTTTACCGGGCGAAGATTAAAGATGCCAGGCTCATTGCCAACCCCGGGTGTTATCCGACGGCAAGCATTCTGGCTTTGGCCCCGTTGGTCGCC
>DATJPP010000162.1:0-6301 GCA_035506355.1 Candidatus Margulisiibacteriota bacterium
AATAGCCCTGTCAAAAGGGATCTCGCCTAGATACGATAAACCCAGCTCCTTTATCTTCTCCGCGCCTATCTTCTTCCCAAAACGGTTTATAATCAGGAACTCTTTTTTTATCTTGATCTTCAATTCCTCAACCAGGCCGATTATCCTTCTTGCAGCCCTTAGACCTACGGCCGTCGCATCGGAGACCACTATCAGCGCATCCGCCGAGCGGCTGGTGCGCCGGGATAAATGCTCCAGCCCGGCTTCGTTATCGATAACGATGTAATCATAGTCCCCGATCAACCTGGAAACGACATTCCTGAGCACGTTATTCACGTAACAATAGCAGCCGGGGCCCTCGGGCCTGCCCATGGTCAGAAGATCAAACCCCTCGCCCTCCTCCACCGCCGTCTGCACCTCGTATTCAATAAACCTCTCCTTAGACATCCCCGCCGGCACTTTATCGGGGTTGGCGGAAATATTATCCAGTATCTCTCCGACGGTGCGCTTTACCTTAAGCCCTAAAGCCTCGGCAAGGTTGCTATTAGGGTCGGCATCCACGCCCAGTATGGAACCCAATTTCTTTTCCTTGAGCAACCTTATAATCAGGGCGGCGATAGTAGTCTTGCCTGTACCGCCCTTCCCGGCCATCGCAATAATATGCCCCATTCATTTAGCCCTTTATAATTTCACGCTGGGAAATTTATCCAGGTCCGTGTGCGGGAAAAACAATGCCGCCATATACTCATCCATATAGCCCGGTTCAACAGAGAGCTCGAAATAGGTTATCTTGCCGGCGATATCTTCCGCCTTTTTCATCGCTTCATACGAGAGGAGGATGGAACGCGCCCCTGCCAGCGAGCTGTTCCCGACAAAGACGAACTTAGACCTCTCCAGGTCCGGTAATAACCCGATATTCACAGCGCTGGATACGTCCAGGCAACTGCCGAATCCTCCGGCGATAAATATCTTCTTAACCTGCGAGAAATCAAGGCCCAGGTGTTTTATCAAGATCGACGTGGCCGAATAAATGGCGGCTTTGGCGCGTTTAAGGTTTTCAATATCCGCCTCAGTTATCACTATATCTGCGCTTGCGTCGGATTCCTCTTTAAAAGCGACTATGAATTCCCTCCCGAATTCAGACTGGCGTATGCGTCTGCCTCCGGATGCCATTTTTATCTTACCGCCCTTATCAATTATCCCGGTATTAAACATCTCTGCGAGGAGGTCAATATAACCTGAACCGCAGATACCGCGGGGTTTGGCATCTCCTATCGTCCCATAATTTACTTCCAGATTACCGGGGTTGATACTTACTTTCTGTATCGCTCCGCGGCTTGAGCGCATCCCGCAGGCAACGCCGCTGCCCTCAAAGGCAGGTCCGGCAGAAGCAGCACAAGCCACTAAAAATTCCTTGTTTCCTACGACAACTTCTCCGTTCGTGCCGATATCGATAAGTACGCATAAATCGTCTTCTTTATATAAGCCACAGGATAATACCCCGGCAGTAACATCCCCTCCGACATAGCTGGCCACACCCGGAACGTTGGCCAGCAGTCCGCGGGGATTGATATTTATCCCCGCCTCAAGGGCGCGGATAACAGGCAGAAAATTCGCCGTAGGCACATAAGGTTCTTTCCTGATATGCGCAGGATCAATGCTTAATAATAAATGCATCATCGTGGTATTGCCAGCGCAGAGCACACAGGTTGCATCATTCAGATCTATACCGTGCTCCTGAACCAGCTCTCTGATCATCTCATTCATTGTGTCTGCCACGGCATTATGCAGTCTTTGTAAGCCCTCTTCCTGCTGGGCATAGACGATACGGGTGATCACGTCGCTTCCAAAATGCGCCTGCTTATTATAGGTCGCCTTTGTACCCAGTATCTTCTTGCTATTCAAATCTATGAGCTGGGCGGAGATAGTGGTAGTCCCTATATCAAAAGCAAATCCAAAATTCCTGGAAGAGGTATCCCCGGGCTCGATTAAAACTATCTCAACCGTGTCGTTCCTTTTCCCTAAGGTCACGGTTACCTTCCATTCGGAATCGCGCAGTAATTCTCCGAGCTGCCTTAGGTTATAGAGCCCGGTCTGCATCTTCGGGATATCCGCCTTCAGACGTATATGCCGGCTCAATCTTTCCAGATCGCTTATCCGATCATCAAATGTAGGCTGCGAGAGCGATAGATAGAGCTTAGTGGCAAAGGGAGAATCTTTAAAAAGGCCTTCCGGGGTTGCGGGCGCAACCGGCTCTATCTCCTCAGGCAAAACATAAATACCCCTCAACCTCGCGTCCAGCTCCCCGGGGCTTAATTTTTCAAAATCCATCCGGGACCCGCTGGGCACCTCTACTTCCAGGTCGCTATGCACGGTAGTAATACAAGAGAGATATATATTTTTATCTTTTTCTCCCGCGCTGATTAAACCATTAGGCTGCGTGGTAACTTTGCCTTTTTTTAACACTACCTTGCACTTACCGCAAATCCCCTCTCCGCCGCAGGCGGAATTCAGGTACAGCCCGCAGGAGATAGCTGCCGAAAGGATGGTCTTATCTTTCTCGACTTCTACGGTTTTATTATCAGGCAAAAATTTTACTTTGAACTTTTCCATATTGAGCTAAAGGTTCTTCAGGAATGAAGGTATGCCGGCGGCTTCTTTCGGCCCGACGACCACTGTCCAACCGGAGTTCTCTTCCAGATCGCCGCTTAAAACCGCAACATAACCAGGTATCACCAGGCGCTTCTTAGAGACCATATCCTGAACCCCGGATTTATTCACCGAGCTGATTATCTTTTCCGGAGTAAATTTCTCTGCCGCCCAGGCAGTCAACACCGACATCCCTTCCGTATCTACGCTTAATATGTATGAGGGGACCTTGCTCGCCTCAACTTCACCAAGGACAGTATAATAAGTAAGCGAAAAATTAGTAGTCACCAACACAGGAGAGTTTTTATTGGTTGAGCCGATGGCATAGAGTTTCGGATCTATCTGCAGCGGTTTCTGCGGATCGGTATAAATATTTTGCCTAAGCGTTAAAAGCGAGAGGATCTGCCAGGCCTCAACGTTCTTCAATAAAACGATGCCGGCATATTTGGCGATATAAGCCGATGCCTCCATCGCCTCTTGAAAAGGGTCATCCTTATCCACTATTACGCAGACAGGGAAGCCTAACGCGCGGTTATTCTTCTTAAGCGCCTGCCTCCTGATCTGGGTGAGGTCCCAGATCTTCTCGGCAATATTCTTTTTACTCGTATCCAATATCAGGTCATTGGCCCCGAGGCTGTTTAATTCTTTAGTGGCTACGGATAACTCTTCAAGCCCCGGTTCACTAACCACCAGGGGCGCTTTGAACTGCAGGGATAATTTGGCGGCCTCTGCGGCATTACCCTTATGCGCATTATAGATTATACGGGTATTGACGGGGACTAAACCCAAAGCCTCCTTAAGGGATTCCGTGCTTTCACTCATCAGCATAAGCGGGAGTGCCGTAGCTTCCTGCGCCACTTTCACCGCCTCCAGGAAACGTTTCTTATCCTGCTTCTGCCTTATCGCCACTAAGTTGACATTTAACTGCTGTCCGACGCGCTCAAACTTAAACTTATTAATCTTATCCAGCTTAAGCCTGATCTCTGCGGCGCTTGAATCGTCATCTACGACAAACCCTATGGCGCAAGGATGGTGAAATTTCTCTTCATGACGAAAGAGCACTGTTTCATTGCCAACCTCTAATTTAGACTCACCCTCGCCTACGCTGACCAGCCTGACCGGGGGAAGGCTGGACGCCTCTAAAAGCGCCTTGGCATCTTTCCCCACATAAGGACACTTCTCTATGCTTACCGCTTTCTTGGCCAATTGCATGGCAAAGGCAAGGCAGGTAGCAAAACCGCATTCGCGGCAGTTGGTTTTAGGTAATAATTTGTAGATATCCAGTCCTGAAAGCGCCATTTTTTCTCCGGTTGTGTAGTTTGAGTTGTTAGGTTATGAGGTTGAATATTTTTAAAGGATCGGTTTTGTAAAGTTTCCTTGCGAATGATTCGCAGGTAGCGTGCCCTTTTAAACTGTCCAGCCTGTTAATGAGTTTTTTCTTCAGAGATATCTCGACCTTCCTATGATTATCTAAATTACGGAATAAGGCCCTGATAATCTTTGAGTTTAACTTACGGATATTCCCTTTGCCGTATGTTGCCCCGGTTGAAAGCTGCAGCCCGTCTATAAAGCAGGATTTCGGCTTCTTTCCGGCTCCATAGACCGCGACTTGAATGCCGAAATATTTATTCGCCTTAAGCTTTTTTAAAGCGAACTCCCCCGCTAAGAGCCCTAAAACCAGATAGGGGCCCAGATGCCCGTGAAACTCAATCCCCTGGCTTAAGGTAATCCTTTTATATCTCATCGGGGAGAAATCTTTCTATTTATCAGGCTGGCAAAATACCCTGCGCCAAATCCGTTATCTATATTTACCGCTACTACCCCCGGAGAACAGCTATTCAACATTGCCAGAAGCGCTGACAATCCGCTGAAATTTGCCCCGTAACCACAGCTGGTTGGTACGGCAATAACCGGAGATGAAACCAAACCGCTTACAATGCTGGCCAGGGCGCCTTCCATCCCGGCAACCACAATGATCACTTCTGCTTTCCTGATCGCATCAATATTGCCCAACAGGCGGTGGACACCCGCGACCCCTACATCGTAAAGCCTTTTTACACGGCTACCCATAAGCCAGGAGGTAACTGCCGCTTCTTCCGCCACGGGGATATCCGCCGTGCCGGCCGAGATGACCAGGACTTCACCCTTACAGTCACTTGGCTTTCTTCTCTTGATGATATAGCCTAACCTTGCTACCGGATTATACTTTAAGGAGGGGAAGCTCTTCTTAAGATATGCAAAAACCTGCCTTTCCAGCCTGGTAAGGATAAGTTCCTGCTTGTTTCTGATTATCTCCCGGGAGAGGCCTTTCAAATGCTCTTTGGTTTTTCCCGGACAGTAGATCGCTTCGGCAAAACCCCTGCGTTTTTTTCTCTCTAAATCCAGCTTGGCAAAACCTAAATCGCAAAACCCATGTCCTTGAACCATTATTTTTTAATACCCTTGAGAGATTATAAATACCAAAAAAGCAATAACAACCAGAGAAAAGATATAAAAATCGTTGAAATAGAGGAAATCGCTTATCCTGTCTTCGGAGGAAGGGCCTGCTTCAGGAGCCTTCTTTGACAGAAGCGCTCCGGATGATTTTTTGAACTCAGCAACCTGGTCCTTTTTGAACCTCAGGTATACGCCGCCCACCTTATAAGCCGGGATCTTTCCAGACTCCGCGAGGTCGACGACCTGACGTTCTGAGATACCCAGAAAAATAGCGACTTCCCTGACCGTTAAAAGCTTTTCTTCGCTCATAAGTAAAGGATTATTATCTACATCTCTATCTTGCCGGAAGCAACCCAGGAATCAATCGCTTTTCTCTCGAATTTCCAGTCGCCCCCTTCTTTCTGCCCCGGGACCTTCCCGGAATTCGCCCACTCCATTATGGAATTCAAGTCGACCTCTAAATACCGGGCCAACTCTTCGGCGTTTAAGAAGTCATGCAGCATGGAACACTTTCCTTCCAGGATCGCCCCTTCGGTGATATTAAGCCTGGTAGGAAATATATCCCCTTCTACTATGGCCGTAGGAAGCAGGGTGAGGCTTTCTTTGGCGATGATCTTACCTTTGATCCTCCCGCCGATCACGATATTATCCCCCACTATATCGGCGGAAACAATCGCGCTCTGGCCGACGGTCAGGGTGCCTCTGGTATCTAAATTTCCTTCGAATCTGCCGTTGATGCGCAGGTTAACCGGGTCCTTGAAACTTAACGTCCCCTGCATGGAAGCATCGACGTCTAAGACCTTCTCTTCGAGTTTCTTTTTGAACGCCATTTATCCACCCCCCTTTTTATCGCGGCACTTCTCATCACGGCTTATAATCAAACTATCTACGAATCTAAGAAGAAAAAGAACCACCAATGCCAGGATAGTAGCATAAATAGCCGCCCGGTTAAAACCACAGCCAACTGCCAGGCCAATACCGGCCACTACCCAAAGGCTGGCTGCTGTGGTTAAACCCTTTACACCTTCGGTATCCCGCAGTATCGCTCCGGCACCCAGGAAACCGATACCCGTAATAACCCCCGCAGCTATGCGCGAAGGATCTACCTGCGCCTTACCGCTATATATATCAAAAACATACAACGATGTCAACATGATAAGACAGGAACCCAGCGATACCAAGATATGGGTGCGTAGACCAGCGTTATGACGGTGGATCTGTCGCTCCAGGCCTACCA
>DATJPP010000163.1:0-8097 GCA_035506355.1 Candidatus Margulisiibacteriota bacterium
GAGCATCTCCTTTAAGCCCCTGGCAACCTTATTCAAAATAAAAATACGGCCGCGCAGCCTCCACCTGGCCATTACCGGTTTTAAATAATCCAGGAAATAGAGGCTCAGGTCAAGGCTGAATTGTGGGCGGGTAAAATCCAATAAACTTTTGGATAACAACTCGTTGAAACGCGCCTCTCCTCTTTTGGTAAGCGCGTAGACAAAACGCTGCGGACGCTTCCCCTCCCTGCTTATGCGCTTTAAAATCAGGCCTTTTCTTTCAAGGACCTGGAGAGGGTAATACACGGATTTCAAATTTACTCCTGCAAAAAGAGAGAGGACTTTCTTAATCCTTATTTTTATTTTGAATAAGGTTGCCAGGGGCTTAAAGGAGATGCTCAGGGTTTTTAAGAAAAAAGAGGCTCCTGTCTCTTTGGCCAGGATGCTGGAGCATAACCTGATAACATTAGAGGCAGAGAAGGATTTTCTTGCAAGTTGCATCAGAACATTGTAGAATAAGAAACAGAAGCAAAAGCAGCCAAGGGGAAGGCCAAAATGAGAAACAAGCCGTTTTGGGAGAAGATAAAGTATAAATATGACTATATAGGGCAGGTTGAGAAAGACGGGGAAGTTTATAAGAAATACCGAAAGGTCCGTCGCTTCCCCATTACGAAAAAAGCGCTGGGTATAGTCATTTTTATACTTATAGCAGTATCGCTCTTGGCTTTACTGAACCTGATTGCAGGTCTGTTTTTTGCCGGCACTAAAGCGCCGATTTATTTCTAAGATTAATGCTCAAAGGCCCTCTCTTTCTGGCGCTGAGCCTATTTTTTCTCCTCTCCTCTACCTGCTACGCCACCTCGGCGGAAACAGCAAGCTATTCTTTTACCCTCGAAGGATATCTCCGGAGCGATCTGATAAGCTTTAAAAACGTTGTAGATTTAGATTCGCATAACAAAGACGACTCTACCCTCTATTTAGGTTTGGATTATAGCGTTGGCCTAAAGGCCGTATCAAAAACCGGCGGAGCGGATTTCTTTCTGAAGCTGGAAAGAAACGGACCCTTCGATTACAATGCCCCTCTTTTCATACACAATACCCTGGAGACCTCGGGGGGAGTAATCGAAAGATACCGCAACGAAGAACTATTACCGCAGTTAGAAGAATTCTGGGTTGACCTGCCTTTGCCCTCCGGTTTCAAGTTCAAGACGGGCCTCTATACTTATGAAGTTGGGGAAGGCTTCAGCGAGAACGGCAGTTATGAAAACTACGGTTTTACTCTCTACCGCAAGATAAAGGATGCGACGTTAAGGCTGTATTATTGCCGCCCGGACCTGGTTTATAAAAACAGGCTCGGACCCCGCATTAACCAGGAAACCGAGCAGGGGATTAAATACGAGGCTAACGCCGCTAATTTCTTTGCCTGTGATTTGAAGATAGAGGAAGAGAAGTACTCCCTTCAGCCTTATGTAGGGGTATTATCCGATTATACCTCTGCCGGCAAGAGGTATAATGTTTTTACCGCTCCGGTAAAAAGAGATATCCTCGGCACCTTGGGCCTTGCCTGGGATTTAAAAGAAAAAGAATTTGGTCTTAAAATGGAAGCTGCGCACAATTTCGGCAAGGCGACTTCCGATGACGCTGCCTACGAAGATATTTATCATACGGGTTACCTCATTTACACGGGCCTGGAGTATTACTTGGATAAACTGACTCCTTTTCTGCATTTCCTGCTCTGCTCGGGTAACAAGGTGGACCTGGATGCGGCGCAGGATGCAACGCTTACCAGCGGCAAGAACAGGGCCTTCAGTGTTTTTTCTCCGCTGAATTTCAACCTCTCTGATTCTATCAGCAACAGCGCAAGCCTTCTTCCCCTTGTGGCAGGCGGCGCAGGGTATGGGTTACAATACGGTGTTCCCAGGCCAGGAACATTATATTCGTCTGACTTCGATAATTTGATTATGCCTTCCCTGGGGTCCGAATTAAATATTACCGATAAGCTTTCCCTGAGCACAGAGTTTTATTACCTGATGGCTTTCAGCAGGGGGGTTGGCACCTTAAACAATGAGGCCAGGTATCTTTCGCGCAATTTAGGCTGCGAGTTGGATTCTTATATTGACTACAAAGTAAAGGAGAACCTCACCCTTAGTCTTGCCGCCGGCTGTTTCTTCCCGGGGAGGTATTACAGGGAAGAGAGGGATGACGTGACAGGCAGCCTCTTCAGTCCTTTTATACGCGGAGACGGTAAGGCGGATAAGGCCTACCAGATAGAATTAACGGTTGAGACAAGATTCTAATTTTGCAGCAAACAGGGTGAGTTCGCTAAGAGAGAAAGGTATGCTTAGGTATAGATGGATAAGGAGAGGTTTCTTAAGAAAGAGATGATTCTGGCTGGCAGCAGGCTTTATCAGAGAGGCCTGGTCGTAGCCAAATCCGGCAACTTAAGCGCCCGCCTTGACACGAAGCATATCCTTATTACTGCCTCCGGAGCTATCCTAGGCCGGTTAAAAAATAAGGATATCATTAAGGTTGATCTAGGGACGCTAAAATACACCTCAAAGAGAAGGCCCAGTTCGGAACTCCCGCTGCATTCCCTGGTGCATCGGAACTTTCCCGGTAAACTGATTATCCATTGCCACCCGCCTTTAATTAATGCTTATTTCTCCGTATACGATACCCTCAAGGTGCTTACCTTTGAAACCGGGCTCTACCTGAAATACCTTCCGGTAATAGCGCAAAATACGCCTACGGTGGCAAAACCAGCGCTAGTGGTCGCTGCCTTAAAAAGCAATAATCAGGCAGTACTTAAGAACCACGGCGTAATCACTATTGCGGATAACTTTGAGGATGCCCTGGGGCTGGTTGAGGCCCTGGAAGAGGCAGTGAGGGTTGCGGCAGTAGCCAGGATTTTTAAGAAGGGCGCCTTGGATAAGCTGGATAAGGCCCTGAAGATTTCGTTAGCAAAGTCAGGCCCGCCTAGAATATCATAACTCCTTTCCCGGCAGGCCCTTTCATCCCTGTTTTAAATTTCTTGACAAGTTTCTGCCGATATAGTAAAATTTAACTAATTAAGTTAGGCTAATAAATAACCGCAGTTTTTTATTCAAAATGAAAGTTGCAGAGTTATTATTAAAAAGAGCGCAAGAAACCCCACAGAAACCCGCCTTAATCTTCAAAGAAAAGAAGATAACCTTTGAGCAACTAAAAAGTTACTCTTTCCGCTTAGCTTCAGGGTTGGTCCAATTAGGGATAGGCAGGGGGGATAAAATAGCTATTTATCTTCCTAATTGCCCGGAGTATCTCTTTAGCTACTTGGCCGCTTGGTGCTGCGGGGTTACGGTCGTACCCCTGGATTTTATGCTCACCGATGAAGAGCTCTCTTCCTGTATCTCGCATTCGGAGGCGAGGATATTGATTACCAAAGATAAAACCGGGGTATCCCTTGAAAAGATAAAAGAGAGATGCCCAAGTTTAGAGCATGTTCTTCTCTGCCGCGAGAGAAAAGAAGGTTTTTTGTCTTTCGAAGATTTATTAGATAAGGGTGAAGAGAGGCTTATCCCCGTAGAAATACAGGATAAGGATTACGCCATAATCTTTTATACTTCAGGAACAACAGGCAGGCCCAAGGGTGTCCTGGTAAATTACCTGCAGCTGGGCGCCCCGCCAAAGTCCATGGAATTCTTCGTGGATTTAAACGCAAAGGATATCATTCTTTGTGCCTTACCCCTTTCTCACCTGGGAGGCCTGGTTTACCTTCAAAACAATATCACCTATGGCATCACCATGGTTTTGATGGAGCGTTTTGTGCCTCTGGAGTTCTTAAAGAATATCCAGAATTACAAAATCACATGTTTTTGGCTGGTCCCTTCGATGTATTACGCTATTTTACAACTGAAGGAATTCGAAAGCCTGGATCTCTCCAGCCTGCGCTGGCTGGTGAGCTTTGGTGCCTCCAGTTCCCCTGAAGCCTTGCGCCGTTTTCACCAGTATTGCTCCCACGCGCATTTCCTCAATGGCTGGGGGCTTACTGAGACCAATGCCCCTACGGTAGTCTTGAAGATGGGCTCTAAGAAGATTGAAAGTATTGGCAGGCCCGCTCCCTGGATAGAGGTAAAAGTATTTGACGAAGGCGAGAGGGAACTGCCGCAGGGTGAAGTAGGCGAGATAGTAGTCCGCGGCTGGGTAGTCACCGATGGTTATTATAAGGATCCGGAGGCAACGCGCTCGGTTATGCGCAATGGATGGTTCCATACCGGAGACTTGGGAAAATTTGACCGGGATGGCGACTTGTATATCGTGGGCAGGAAAAAAGAGATGATTAAGGTTTCCGGAGAGATCGTCTTTGAGCCGGAGGTAGAGGCGGCGATACACAGACATCCTGATGTTGCGGAGGTGGCAGTAATCGGGGTAGCCGATAAGCTGCGCGGAGAAGTCCCCAAGGCCTTTGTGGTCTTAAGGGAGGGTGGGTCTTTAGACACTGAAACCCTGCGTTTTTTTTGCCGGGAGCATCTGGCGCATTTTAAGATCCCGCATTATTTTGAGTTTTCCGAAACGCTTCCCAAGAACAGGTCCGGTAAGATTGATAAAGAGGCCCTGAGAAAGAACCTCGCGTACAAATGAACAGATTCGTTTCCTGGTTTAGCCACGGTTTGATCAAGTACAGATACGGATTCTTGGCCGTTTGTCTGGCTTTAAGCTTATTCTTTGGCTATCAGCTGAAAGACCTCTCCTTTAAAACCAACCTCGGTGATTTCTATCCCCTCAAACACCCATATCTAAAGATTCAGAATCGATTAACCGCTATCTTCGGCGGGCTCAACCAGGTCTCTATCGCTATCGAGGTTAAAGACGGCACTATACTGAATCCCTTGACGTTAGAAAAAGTCTGGAAGATTACCAATGATCTTTATCTGACTAAAGGCATAAATGCGGGCAGGGTAGTCTCGCTTTCCGCAAGGAAGATAAAACATATCCAGGCTAACCAGGATGGCTTTGTAACCGAAAGGCTGATGCATGACCCGCCTAGGACGCAAGAAGAACTGGATCTGCTTAAAGAGAGGATAGTCAAGAACCCGCAGGTTTTCGGGCCGCTAGTCTCTAAGGATTTTAAGGCTACCCTTATCCAGGCGGATTTTGAATCCGATGTAGCGGCGCGGGATATCTTTAATTCCCTGCAGGGGATTAAAAAGGAATTTGAGGATAAAAACCACAATATTTATATCTCGGGGCAGCCGGTATTACAAGGATGGCTGGATTATTACATGCCGCGTATGGGCATTATCTTCATCCTGGCACTCTTGATGATGGCCTTGGTTCTCTACAATATCTTTAAATCCAAGCGCGGGGTCTTTCTGCCCATGCTGGCTGCCAGTATGGCCACGCTTTGGGGCTTAGGATTTACTACGCTCATAGGTTATAAACTTACCCCGGCAACGGTGTTGGCGCCATTTCTGGTTTTTGCCTTGGGGGTAAGCCATAGCCTTCAATATATAAAACGCTATTACGAATATATGGATAAAAACAAACATAATTCCAAGGCCGCAGCAATAAAGATTACCCAGACGCTCTTTATACCTGCCTTTACCGGCTTGCTTACCGACGGGATTGCCCCGCTCACCCTTATAATAGTGCCCTTAGGTATGGTCAAGAGCCTGGCTGTGGCCATAGGCTTCGGTATCTTAAGCATATTTGCCAGCACCGTAATTTTAATACCTAATCTGCTCTCTTTTATGAAAGCGCCAAAGCGCATGGAAGTGCTCAGGGAAGAAAGACCCACCCTTACCAACAAAATCCTGGAATCCTTCGCCAGGCTGGCAATAAATAAGACCTCGCGCTGGGTGGTCATCACCATATTTTTTATTTTTACCGGGGTCTCTTTCATAGGGATGAATCGGCTGGAGGTGGGTGATAAGTTGCCCGGCACGTCGCTTCTCTATGGCAACAGTCCTTATAATCAGGCGGAGAAATTCATTGCCGATAAGTTTTCAACCGCAGACCCATATTATATCTTTGTAGAAGGCAGAGGGCAGGACGCCCTCGTCAGCACGGAGGTCCTTAAAGAGATGGACGGCCTGCAACGTTACCTGGAGAAAGATGTAAAAAGCGCAGGCAGGAGTCTTTCTTTAGTGGAATATATCAAGGGGATGAATATGGTGATGTTTGGGGGGCAGCGGAGGGAATTCCGGATCCCGGATAATGACCAGACTATCGCCGAGTACCTCTTTCTGTATTCTTTAACCGGTTTCCCCGGTGACTTCGACCCGGTAGTTAATTCCAATTATAAATATGCCAACATAAAAGTTGACCTTAAAGACCATAAGGCCAGCACCATAAACGAGGCTATAAATAAGACGAAAGAATGGATCAGGTTAAACCACAAGACGGATAAGGCGGAATTTTATTATGCCGGAGGGAGCATCGGGATGCTGGGGGCGGTAAACCAGATCGTTGCCCCCATGCTTGTGGCCAATTTTTTTCAGACCTCATTTTTTGTCTTTCTCTGCCTGATTTTTGCCTACGGCTCCTTAGTCTCCGGTTGGCTTCTGATGATCCCGCTGATCTTTAGGACCATCCTGCTTTTTGGGATACTGGGTTTTTTAAAAGTGGGGCTTACCCAGGAGATGATCCCCGTCGTGGCTTTAGGTGTCGGCTGCGGGATAGATTTCAGTTTATATATAGTTTCCAAACTAAAAGACGAATTAAAAGAAAGGGGGGATTCCTTGGAGCAGGCCCTTTTACGGGCGATACGCACTTCCGGTAAGGCGGTATTCTTTACGGGCTTAACCCTTACTATCGGCATTGCCATCTGGATGTTTTCCAGCATCCTGATGCAGGCCAGGCTGGGTGCGCTTTTGGCGTTTTTTATATTTTTTAACGCGATAGGGACGCTGATCGTTCTTCCGTCGATGATTATGACGGTCAAGCCCAAGTTTTTAACTAAGTAAAGGAGGTAGAAGATGAAAAAGATTGTTGTACTGTTGGCGGCATTGCTTTTGACGTCCGGCTATCTTTTTGCCGCAGAGCTGGAATATTTCCAGGTCTATACGCCCAAAGATGGGATGAGCGCAGATGAGATCATGCAGATAAAATACTTCAATAAATACGCCCTCTTTGCGCACGACGTCTCTTACACCGGAAGGGCCTATTTTATTGATAAGTCCGGTGACACCAGGGAAAGGTCTACTGCCAGGAAAAGGATTAACCTGGGCAGGAAATCCGACGGTATCGCCTACAAAGACCTCACTATTTTTACCGGGCCCACCCAAGTGAAAGGGCTGGGTAACCTTTCCTGGACTTACCTTGATCCCAAAAAAGAGCAGGACGCCTGGATCTGGCTTCCTTCCCTGAAGAAGATCAGGAAGATCTCCGCATCGCAGGCAGACGATTCCTTTCTGGGGGCGGATTTCACGGTTGAAGATATCTCCACCCGCCGTTTTGACGACGAGACTTATAAGCTGGTAAAAGAGGAGAATTTTTCGGGTTATACCTCCGATTTCAGCAAGAAGACTTATTATAAAGATGAGCCTTGTTTTGTGATTGAGGCGACGCCGAAACGCGCGAACTGGTATTATGCCAAGAGGTTGATCTGGGTAAACAAGAAATACGGCGATAATATTTATGAAGAGAAGTACGACGCCAAGGGCGAGAAATTCCAGACCATCTTCAGGTCCTACGAGGTATACACCGTAAATGGCAAAGAATACGCCCTCCAGATGTTCCTTGAAGGCAAGGATTTAAGGTCAGGGCATCAGACGGTTATCATCAATGATACGGTTAAGATCGATCAGGGGCTTTCCGAAGAGGAGTTTACCGAAGGCGCGCTTGGTCGCTCACGCTGGTAAGAAAGGAGGACATTAAATGTTAAAACGATTTCTGTATCTCTTGCTTATTTTGCTCCTGCCCTGTTCTTATGCATTAGCTGAGATTTCTCTGGGAGATGTTACGCTCGCAGGTTCCGTTAAGAATGAGGCATCGATTAGAACAAATAACGGTAACGGAGACCTCACGAAGCTAAAGAATATCATAGAGCTTGCCGGGCAATATAATATCAAGCCGGAAGAGCTGGTATTCTTTGTCAAGGCAAAATATTTCTACGACGCAGCATATGACTTAAGAGAC
>DATJPP010000164.1:0-17183 GCA_035506355.1 Candidatus Margulisiibacteriota bacterium
CCCAGATAAAACTTCCTCCCGCCTTTTAGTTTTTTGAGGTTATCAATAGCGGCATCCACCATCTTAAAAGCGCCATCCACTCCCCTGAGTTTATCGTGGAGTTTATCCGCGGCATCCAAAGATATATCCAACCTGTCTATACCGGTTAAGATGACCTGCCGCGCGAATTCAAAATTGCTGAGAAGATAGGCGTTTGTAGAAACGGTGACTGCGTAGCCTTCTTTTTTACAATGTGCCAGTATTTCTAAGAAATCCTTTCTTAAAAATGGTTCTCCTCCGGCAAAGGCAATATGTTTTGCCCCGGAAGAGCTTGCCTCGGTAAGTATCTCTTTTACCCTCCCAAGCGGCAACTCCTGGCTTCCCGCGCTTAAGAGCGCAAGTTCAGCGCTGCTCTTTCCCCACTCGCAATGCAGGCAGCGGGAATTACACTCCCAACTGATCAGCCAGAATATGCTATAGGGTGCCCTGCGCAAACCGGCACGGGAAAGATAGAGGTTAAAAACGGTCTTGAACGCTCCCAGTAAACGCATCGCCTATTCCTTGAATTGTTTATTCTGCGTCATAAAATATGCCGGGTCGCTTATTCTCTTGCCCATAAATGGGATTAGCTCGGAAAAACCTTTCTTTTTAGCGTACCCGCGCCATAGTCCGTCGCAGATCATGTAATAAGCACAACCTTTGCATTGCCTTCCCTTGGTCTTATTTACAAAAGCGAGCGCCCATTTTATGGCCTCATGTTTTGCAGTATTAAAATCCAGGCTGGCCAGGCGTAATGGCCTGGGATGCAAAAGGGAACCTAAGGCTATGGCCCCAGCCCATAGGAATATCCCGTTGCGAAAATAGGTCCGCCAGTAATAGTCCCATTCATCCGGGTCATATTGAATTTGCGGAGTATTAGTAATATACTGCTCGTACCCCGGCATCACGCAAAAAGGTATATACCTGAGCGTGATTTTATCCAGCTTATCTTTATAAGCATCTATCGTCCTGGATAAGTAAGGAGCGGCCTGGATATAATCAACATTCATATCGCTGCCTGAACCTTTCGCCTCGATAATGGGGTTAAAGAGGATAAAATTCACCACCCTTACGCCCAACCCGTACAAAAGCTCGGCGGTCTCTTCGACGTAGCGGTAACTTATCCCGTTAACCACCGTATTACTCTTCATTCTTAATCCACTGGCCCTGGCATTAGCAAACGCCTTGAGTAATTTATCAAAACTACCCGGTGTCTGCGTAAGGGCCTCATGAATCTGGCGGTTTGGCCCGTGAAGGGAAAAAAGTATGTCATTCAACCCGCTCTCAACCAATCTGGCCAGCAACGCCTCGTCGGCAAGACGCAGGCCGTTAGTGATAATGCATATCTTCTTATACCCGATCTCTCTGGCATAACTGATTAATTCCGCGATATCATCCCGGATAGTCGGCTCTCCTCCGGTCAAATCAATTGCCTCAAGGCCTTTTCTCCTGAAGAATAATAACCATTTCTTCGCCTCTTGCGTAGATAAATCGTGCCTCGCTTCCTTTCCTGCGCAGCGCATGCTCTTCTGGTAGTAGCAAAAACTGCATTTGATATTGCAGCTATATCCTAAATTTAAGTCGATCCTCTTGGTTAGTTGCATCTTCAAATGATACCTTCCTGTTTAAGGCCCTCCATCATCGCCTTCAAACTGTATTTTTCTTCGATAGTACAGCGCACCTCTATAAGTCCTCCCTGCTTTTTAAGCAGAGAATCCCTGAGATCGTGCACGCGCAGCTCTTCAAAATCCGATACGTATCGGCCAAACAACTCTTTTGTCTCGCCAACGACCTGGCCGAAGACAACCTTTTGCATCGCCAGATACTCTAAGAGCTTCAGCGATACCCTGGCCCTGTTACCTATATTATCCCTCATGTAGATAAAACAGATATCCATGGCAGCGATATAATCCGGGACGCTCTCCTGAGGGATTAAGCCGGTGATAAGGTAATTGGTCAGGCCGTACTTTTCCCGTATCGCATCTTCGACTATCCGCTGCGAAGGCCCTCCGCCGACGATTAAAAGAAAAAACTGCCCCGAGTGAAAGTATTCTTTAAAAAAACTCAGTATAATGTCAAAATCCCTCATCCCTCCTTCTGTGAATGTCCCGGCATAGCCAAAGACGACCTTATCCAGGAGCCCAAGGCGCGCCTTTTCCTTCTGCGGGTTAACCCGCTTAGAATTGAAAAACTCGGTATCAACAACCTGGGGCAGGTAAAAGACGTGCCTTGCTCCCCGCTTCTTGGCGTAGGTAGTAATAAACTTTGAGTGTGTACAGATGCATCTGCAGATAGGCGCAAGTATGCGCTCCAGAGAGCGGGTAAGCGATTTTCTCAAAGGCGTTCTTTGAAATTCAGCATCTAAATCGTCCCAATCCACTATTAAAGGCTTGCCCCTAAGGAACGCTGAGATAATAGCAAAGAATGTCAGCGGGGTGATCTTCTGGATAATAATCCCCTGGCAACTCTCCCGTAACACAATAACTGCACGGCGTAGAGAGGCGCGCAAGTAGCCCCATAAAGAATCATCCTGCCTGACGGAGATCACCCCCGGGGTATCTTCCCTGTAGTTAGATTCTACATAAGTGCACTCTAACCCCAGAGAACGTAGCGCATGCCAGATACTTCTTGCCCGGTAAGTTGAGCCATACCTCTCATCCAGCGAATTAATCAGTAATATCTTTTTTTTGGTCTTTGGACCCATTAAGTAAGCCCCTTATAAAACCCAGGTGCCAGGAGAATATCCCTTTTAAAAAAAGTGAGTAAATACCAAAGAAATATAACCAGCTTGCAATAAAGAGCGCGGCAAGCAGCCAGAGCGCAAAAACCTTAGAGATCAATAGCGAGAGCAAAAAAAACAGGCTGAATACCGGGACAAACTGCACCCTTCTGAAGATCCCGTATTTTCTTACCAGAAACCCCTGCGCCTCTCCATACCTGCGCATCATCGTCAGGAATGCTTTTAAGGTCCTGGGTTTATAATGGTAGACTACGGCTTTAGGGTTAAAAAACAGTGCGTATCCTTGCTTTTTAATCCGGTAATCAAATTCCACATCCTCTCCCGGCCAGAGCCCCTTCAAGAAACCGCCCTCCTTCAGATAAATCTCCCTCCTGTAAATCGCATTGCAGGAAGGAAGGTGGTTTACCCCGGATATTGAGTTTGTCCAACGCGCATAATCCGAGATGATCCCGCACTTACGCATAAACCGAAAAACCATTTTTTCAAACTCCGTAGCATCCATCGGTATATCCTGCACCCCTCCCCCTCCTGCTGCCTCCGGATGCTCTTGGAAAATACGCGTTAATTCATGGAGCCAGTTCACATCTACGATGCAGTCGCTGTCGGTAAAAGCAATAAACTCGGCATCCGTGCTCCCGGAAGCCAGATTCCGAGCGACAGACGGCCCCGGGGAAGTGTTCTTGAGGATTTTCATCTTATCCTTAAAACCTTCCAGGGCCTGCCGGGAATCTGCCTCTATTCCGTCGTCAACCAGAATAATCTCTTTATTCGGATAGTCCAGCTCAAGCAGTGAATCCAGGCACTTCTTAAGTGTTTCCCCTCCGCCCTTTGCCGGCACTATCACGCATACCTTCGCGGGGATAGTTTCCGCATTCATAGAAACTGCCATAAGCTTTATTCCTTTAATTTAAAGAACACTGCAGGGAATCTTCCGGAGCGACATTGATACAAGATATCGTATCTTTGGTTTAAAAATTGGGATAATTCCATGGCCGGCTGGTATTGATACGGCATAAATATAAAATAACGCGGCAGCCTGGGTAATTTTTCCAGTGAAGGCTTATCAAATACCACGTCGCATCCGCGGGAAAGATAATAACAAATAAAAGGGAACCTGAAATAATTAACCCCTACCCTGTCTTTAGGACGGCTCTGCGCCCTTAAATCTAACAGGCTTTTCTTAAATATTAAGAAGTCTTTCGAGCCAGCAATGCCTTCGGCGGTGATGGGGAGGTTGCTCTTAAATGCCCCCGTCAATACTATGATAATAATAAGTGCCCCTAAGATGACCCTGCCAAAAGGATTATCCGGATATCTTTCGCTCACAAAAGAGAAGACTATGTAACAAAATATGGCAAAAGATAATGCGGCAAAGGGTGCAAGATGACGGGCCAAGAAGAAAACAAAGGTATGCGCCAGCGAATGCGACGGGAATACCATATACCACGTCATTCCGCAGAGCATAAAAAGCAGTGAGAGCTTCAGCGCCAGATTTATCTTGCGTCTGGTCTCAGGCAAGAGCAGGCGGTATAAAACAAAGGCGAAAGCGGAAAATGCCGCTATGATAGAATAATTAAAGATAAAAACCAGGGAGTAATTTCTCATAATCACCAGCTGCCACCAGTTAATAAGGTTCAAGGGGACCGGAGAATCCTTGCTCGCTGCTACCCTCTCCGCGGCTATATGCCTTAAGTCCTGCATGGCCGCAGAAAAACTGCCAAAATACCAGCTGTTCTGAAAGAGGTGCAGTAAAAATGCGCATACAGGGGCAAGAAAGAGGATGAAGATACCCATTAAACTTAGATCCCTTTTAGATTTTTTAAAGACGACCTTGTAGAGCAGGAAGAAAATGAACAGGAAAATAATATACTCGTAGTTAATCAGCGAGCTGAGCATGAACAAAACCCAGAGGCATAAAAAGGCTATCCCCTTCTTCCCTCCGGATAAAGATAACATTCTTGCAAAAAGTAACAGTATGAGTGACCTGAAGAGATCCGAGAGAGGTATCCCTAAAGAATCTATCCCGAAAATAACCATGGGGTTTGTAAGATAAAGGATGCTAAAGAAAAGGCCTAAGAAGAGTGATTGCGTAACCTCTCTTATAAAGAAGTACCAGAAGATAATGCTTAACAATGAAAATAATAGCGCTGCTACACGAAAATTATAAAGAGAGCTGCTTTTGGTCAGGATGCGCAGCAAACCGTTAAAATTCTCTCCTAATGGCGGGTAATGGGTATAAAGCTTATCGGGCTTATCCTTATCCGGCTCATAAAGGGGAAGGAAACGGCACTTGATAAAACCGAATCTGGCAAAATTCTCCGCCGCATTCAGTATGCTGCCATCGGCATAATCATCTCCGTGGTCTAGGTCCGGGAACCTGAGCCTGGGTATAGCGATAAAGATAAAAATTACTGTCAATATAAATATCGGTAGCAGCCTTCTAAAATTCATACCTTTAATTTGTGCCCCTATAAAAAATAAAGTTTTTAATATTGTTGCTGCCTATGCGCATCGTTTCCAGCAAGGATATCCCCTCGCTCATCTTAAAACAGTAGGCATATCCCAGTAGAAACAAAATATTGTATAAAAAACTAAGCCTCAGCCTTATCGCCCTTTTTATGACCGGGAAGAGAAAGGGGAATTTGACTGCCCAGAAAAAAAGCAGGCGCAGATTAGTTATCTCTCTCTTATCTTTCAGCCTTACGCTGCTTTGCATGAAAAATGAAGGGTTGAATTTCGATTGGTCACCTTCCAGCATCCCCCGGCTCCTGGCATAATCTCCCATTTCTGTGCCGGGAAAAGGCTGGAAAAGAGCGCTCCAGGGATAATCCGTCTTTATCTTTATATTTAATTCTACGGTCTTAAATGCCTCCTCGAGGCTTTCCCCCGGCAGCCCGAACATATTATAGGCCCTGAACCTTATCCTGTATTTCTTCAATAAAGAGGCCATCCTGTAAATCTGCTCGTCGCTTATCCCCTTTTTTAAAAGCAGGTTACGCATCGGCTCTGAACCGCTCTCAATACCAAAAAAAACATTCATACAGCCTGCATTTTTTAGATTCATGACCAGCTCTTCATCGGTCAGGTCCGCCCTCAATAAACAGATAAAGCGCAGGTTTATTTCTTTGGCGTACCTCTTGAGGAATTCCAGCGACTTGGACTTATTCAGGCCAAAGGTATCATCCTGTATTAATACTGTCTTAAGACTGCCGCCCGAGGCTACATCTTTTATCTCGCGGATGATATTATCCGCACTTCTAAACCTCACCATCCTGCCCTTATCCTGATAAATTTTCTTAAAGGCGTGGTTAAAACAATAGGCGCAGGAAAAAGGACATCCCCTCCCGGTTATAAATGCCTTCTGGGACTTATTTAAAAACGGGTACCTTGCCGCATACAAACTCCTGTCCGGAAACGGGAGCTCGTCTAAATCCTCAATCAAGGGACGGACCTGGTTGCGCAAGATTAAACCTTCCCTCTTTACCCAGAGATTAAGGACCCCGGAATAATCCTCTTTTTTATCCACCTTATCCGCCAGCTCCAGCAACGCGTACTCGCCTTCTCCCCTGCAGATAATATCTACTGGCTCCTCTTCTATAACCTCCGGGAAAAAAGTGGGGTGCGCTCCACCCAGGATTATCCTGGCCTGGGGCAGGTATTTTTTACACAAACGCGATGCAGCGATAACCCACTGATGCGAGCTGCTGGAACAGGGGAATCCTATTATCTGGGGATCGAAACTTTTAAGCTCTTTAAGTACCTTATCCATCCCCTGGCCATGCTCTATAAATGCCTCAACCGAATGCGCATTCTTCTTAAGCAGGCTGGATAAATACATCACCCCCAGGTATTCAAATGCCAGATTCTGTACGAAGGCTACTCTTGCCATCAGGATTTATCTTTAATCAGGCTAACCGCGTATTCCAGCACCTCAACCGGCAATATGCCTTTGAGGCAATTGGCTTGACCGTTGCAAAAAAATCCTGCCTTGGTACGATAAATAGTCATGCAGGGGCTGCAGTCCATATTAGAATAAAATTCCCTGTGCCTCTTCTTGTCCTTTGCCCCATACAGCAACGGAGTCTGCGGCCCCCAGATGCTTATGGTAGGAGTCCCCTGCAATACCGCAAGATGCAGTGGCCCGCTGTCATTAGTAATGAAAAGGAAAAGCGAGCTTAGCAAGGCGATAAACTCAGTGATGTTTAATAACCCGGCGGTATTTATCACCTTGGCCCTGGAATTTTTATCCAGCGCGGCATAAATACTGCTGGTATATTCCTTTTCGCTGCCGGAACCAACCAGGAGGACAGTAAACCCCTCGAAGGTACTGAGATTATTTATCAATTCGATAAAATAATCTTTGGGCCATCTTCGGCAGTAGGCGAGCTCTCCGGCGTTGGGGTTGACGCCAATCAATTTATCCCTGCCGTTCCAGCCATGCTTCTTTAATTTGTCCTTGGCCGCCTCCAAATGCTCGCGCGAAACCTCCATATGGCTGGATGATGGCTCATCGACACTGACATCGATTACCCTCCCCGCCATTTTATAGATACCGGTAATATGGCGGAAATAATTAAAATATACCGGGTGCGTGATGATCTGTTTTCTCCAGAACGATACGGAGTAAAAGCCGACCCTTACCGGCGCTCCGCTTAAATAAGTTACCAGGGTTGAGAACTTAGAGTAAAATTCCAGATCCAGGGCGTAATCTATCTTCTCAAATGAGAGCGCCCAGAGAACCTTGAAGGTATCTCTGAGAAAGGAAAACGGCGTCTTATTATCAATAGCCAATATCTTGTCTACCGGGAACAAAGAATGGATTAGCTCGCGGTGGGTTTTAAAAGTAGCGAAGACCACTTTAGCCCGGGGGTATCTTTTGTGTATGGAGTTGACTAGGTCGCGCATCAGGACGATACTGCCTAAGCCGAACCATTTCAGAATCAGTATGGTTTTTGGTTCTTCGCTCCGGGAAGGTTTTCTCCAAAAGAAGAGCGCTTTTTTAAATAACTCCCAGATACCGATTAAAAAACATATCGGCATCCCTACCCAGTGGTCAATCGCCTGCATTACCTCAAAATCAAATCTTAAGCTCATTTTTTCACCTGAATAGATGGGTGCGGAAATGATACGGCTCTCTAACCTTATCCCCCTCCACCCGGTTAAGTTCGCTAAAACCTAGCAGATGCGCGTAAGTCCTCTCCAGCCCGTCGCAGATCAGCTGGTAACTGCATCGCCGGCACTCTTCATTCTGCCGATAGCCGTACTTCCTGATCCCGTTAATGATACAATCATCCAGGATATCCTGCCATCTCATTCCCATAAACTGCCAGGGGCGGGGATGAGAGAGAAAACCAAAACCTATCAGGCCGAGAGTCAGATACCAGCGGTAATGTTTCTCCAGCATGGTACGTACCCAGGGGACCCATTCATAAGGGTCATATTTAAGCTGCGTTACATCACAGAGGTATTTTTCATAACCCTTCATCATGCAGAAAGGTATATACCTGACATTTATATTCTCAAGATAGGACTTAAGGAAATCGCAGGCGCCTTTAAGACTTGAGGCCACCTCCGAGTAAGGGGCAACTACGTCTTTAAGCAGAACCCTGGCGCACTCCCAATCATTCACTACGATAAAATTGACCTGGAGAGGCTTAAAAGGCACGATAATCTTGCAGAGTTTAAGCAAGTCCGCGTGGTTCTTCTTATGCACCACGGTATTCGTCCTGATCTCTTGGCCCAGGCGGTAAGCATTCTCGAGCGCAGCCATCATCCTTCTGAAAGCATCATCTACGTTTACAAAGTGATCGTGGCTATCTTTATCGTGGCCCTGCACGGAAAAAAGGGTTTCATCCAGCCCCGCTTCCACCAAACTCTTATAGTAATCCTTATTCGCCAAGGCGATGCCGTTAGTAATAATACAAACTTTCTCAAAACCTTTCTTCTTGGCATAGCCGATCAATTCTCCAAGATGAGGGTGTATGGTCGGCTCGCCGCCTGAAAAATCCACCTCTCTTATCCCCTGCCTAAAGGCAAAATCCAGGTCCTTCTTGATCAGGCTAGGGTCTAAATTCGGCTCTTTTAATCTGTTCTTATAATAACAGAACATGCAGTCGGCATTACAGCGGAAACCCGTGACTACCTTGACCCTTCTTGTTATCCTTACTTCCACCTGATAAGCCCCCATATATAACCTTTTAAGGAATTAGCTGACCAGATAAAACGCAGGGATTCTCTCCTGCGTTTATCCTGCGAGAATACTCCCGGGTGCAATATCAAATACAGGTCTTTCATGATATAAATAGTCATCCCTGACACCAAGAGCGGATGCGCGAGAAAGAATTTCCTGAAGAATTGGGCTAAGCCGCGTCCGTTCCTGAAAGCCTTCTCCCTGAATTCATCCATGGTCCTCTCGTGGGCATGATACATAATTGCCAGGGGAGAATAAATATGCTTTATCTCTTTATGAAGATAAGCCCTAAAACCCAGGTCATTATCTTCCCAGCTGGCCAGCTTATACCTTTCATCGAATAGGCCGATTTTCTCCAATGCCTTCCTGCGGTAAGCGATATTGCAGCTCGCCCAGCTCTTCCGCGGCTTATAAACCGAATCCTCCAGCAGTAACCCCAACGAGTTCTCCTGGCGATGATAAGAGAGGAGCTTGCCGTTTACGATACCGCACGAAATATCTTTCATGAATTCAGCGCTTACTACGGAAACCCATCCTTTATCGCAGATGGAATCATCATCAAAAAAACAGATAACCTCTCCGCCTGAATTCTTAATCCCCAAGTTCTTAGCCGCTGCCGGACCGAGTTTTTCCTGATAGAGATAACGCAGTTTAAGCCTCTCCCTGAATTCAGCGGTTATTCTTTTAAGCTCATCCGAATTTGGCGAACCATCATCTATAATCAACACCTCCATATCGATTCCATTGAGCCCTTCCTGAACGGATAAGGCCTCAAGGCACTTCTTCAGCCATTCCGTCCTTAAATACACCGGTATAACTACTGAAACCAGCATCAAGGCCTGCCTTTTAGTTGCACTTAAAGAGATAACTTAAATAATTTCCCGCACCCCTGAGTTTACGGTAGAGATCAGATGTATTTCTTGTGGAAAAAAGAAACTTGAGCATATATGATGGCCTTAAATAAAATCTCCTTAATCCCAGGTCCACGTAATAATCTATCCTCTCCTGGCTAAGCCCGGGGTATTCCACTACCCCCCTCTGCTCTCCCTCTCCCAGCCACCTCTGCCAATCCTTACTCTTGAGCCATCCCTTCTCTTCACAGAGCCGGAAAAACTCCGTTCCGGGAAAGGGGACCGCTCCGGAGAACTGCAGGGTATCGCACTTTAAGGATAAAGCAAACTCTATTGTTTTCCTGGCGCTCTCTTCTGTCTCACCCGGAAGGCCGATCACAAAACATCCGTGTACCGCAAGCTTCGCCTCTCTCGCCGCCTCCATAAAATGGCGCGACTGAGCGAGGGTTATATTTTTATGCGCCTGATCCAGCACCTCCTGCTCACCCGATTCAAAACCTACGAGCAGCTCCCGGCAGCCGGCCCTCTTCATTGTTTTAAACATCCCGATATCCGCAGTATCGGCGCGGGCATTCACGGAGAAGGTAATCTTAAGATTACGCCGCATTATCTCTTCGCAGATTAAAGATGCCCTCTCTTTATTTACGGTAAAGGTATCGTCCTCAAAGAAGAATTCCCCGCCTTTAAGCACCTGCGGGCAAAGCTTTATATCGCGTTCTATTTCATCCACGACATTTCCCGGGCTCCTGAGGCGGTACCTCGTCCCGTGGATAACCTGCGGCCATAAACAGAATATGCACTGGTTAGGGCAACCCCTGCCCGAGATAATATCGATGTAGGGATAGAGTTTCCCTCCGTCAAAATATTTCATCAAATCCAGGTCTTCCCAATAGGGGAAAGGCAACTCATCCAGATCCTCGATCAAAGCCCTCTCCTGCGTCCTTATCGCCCTCCCTTCCTTATAATAGGCGATCCCGGGAACGTTCTCTAAATTGTCAAATCTTTCTACCGCCTCTTTTACGCTATAGTCATATTCGCCGATACAGGCGATATCCACCGCGCCTTTAGCTAAAATCAAGGTCTCTTCGGCAAGTGCCGAGACATGCGGGCCGACCATAATTACCTTAGCGGTCGATTCTTCTTTTATAATCTGCGCGCATTCGATATCGGAATATATGGAAGGGGTGGTGGAGTCCAATACTACAAAATCCGGTTTTTCTTTCCTGGAAATCCTGCGCAGATCCTCTTTGCTCTGCCCCTCTGCCACCATATCCAGCAGCTTTACTTCCAAGCCGCCCTTCTTAAGTACCGCCGCCGCATAGGCAAGCCAGTCAGGTGCACGCAAGACCCTGCCCCGGGAACGTGCCGCCCAGCGTTGGGTACGGCAGAAATCTTTTACGAACGGCTCATTGATTACCAGTATCTTCACGTGAATTTATTATCTAAGGCTGCGGCTCCAGCGTATAAAAGAAAATGTATCTGTCGAATAAACGGTATATATTCCTGGTCTTTCTCTCTCCCTTGGCAGACTTTAAGAATTCTTCCAGGTTCTGCCCTCTTCCTCTCTCCAGTATAAAATAGGCGATCCTATCCGGCTCCTCCGTCATCCCCAGTTCTTTGAAATGATAATTCTTCTCTATATAGCCGTACCACTGCGCAGAGTCGTTCTTAAGCATCAGCAAATATTCCGGAGGGTAAATACAGATATAGCGTACTTTAAATTTATCCTCCTTCTCCCTGAAATCTTCCAAATTTGAAGGCCAATCCATATACCTCTGCGCGTATCTGGCTATACCTTTGGCCTGCGGATGCGTGAGCAAGAATACCCTTTCTCCCGGCTGGGTGAGCTCTTTAAGCGAGCTTCCGGCCACATCTTCCCCCAGGAAGACTGTAGCGTGCATCTTGCGCAGCGAACTATAGGCAAAAGGAAGGGAGATTAATACCGCGCAAGCGCTCAGATAAATAAGGATGTTTTTCTTTATTGCCTCGGAAGCAAAAAGCAGGAGCGAGGCGCAGGAAAGGCAAACCAGCAATAAGAATGGTGTCTGCGCGAAGCCCTGCTGGTAGATCTGGGAGGAAAATACCATGCCAAAGATTATGAGGGTTAAGACCCAACCTATGATATAGCGGTCTAATAAACTGCGGCCTCTCAAAAAAGAGAGTATTATCCCCAATAGGGCTAATATGCTCAATACCGGCGTATAATTCTCGTTAGCGGTATACCAAAGGACGATCGAGCCGTATTTCCCCCAGTAAGAAGGAGAAAATATCTCGAATAACCTTAATACCTCCGGCAATCCCAGACGGAACTTAAGGCTCAACCACCCATACCTCTCCCCTACCCATAGGAAAAAAGTCAAGATAATGAGGTAAGGGGCAAGAAAAGATAGGATATATTTCAGCAGCTTAGCCTTCTCCTTGGAGCCCTCCTTCAAGGCTATCTCCAAGGGGAGGCAGAAGATAAAAGGCAAGAGCCCGAATAGAAAACTAGCCTGATAAACCCAGGATAAACAGAAGAATACCCCGCCCAATAAGAGGTTATATTTTTTAAAGGATACTGCGAACCTTAGATAGAATAAACTCCCCAGGAGCATGAAGAAAAACGCGGGGCTCTCGGGCTGAAGGTTACGGGAGTAGAATACGCTAAGCGGCATAATCGAAAGCAGCAAAGCGCAAAAGACGGAGAGTATATTGTTCTTAAAAAGTATACCCGCAATAAGAAAGATGACCAGGATGCTTAAAAGGCTGAAAGAGATATTGAGTAAGCGCGCCCCCCAAAGATTTTCTCCGAACAGCTTCCATGAGAGGAGTATCTGGTAGGCGACCAACGGGAATTTGCCGTCATTCCTAATGGCTGTATCCGCGGAGAAGGCATTATAAAAATAAACCTTCTTCAAGCTTAACTGGCCCGAATCTTTCATCTCCTGAGCCACGCATAAAGACTCGTTCTCTACCATATTATGATATCCGATAGAGGGGAAATCCAGGTTATAGCTCCTTACCCACAGAGCTAAAAGAATGATGATAAATAGTGCCAGGTTTATCTGCCAGCGGCGGGAAAATATATCCATAATATTCTTCGGGCTAGTCTTTTCGTTTCTCTAAGAACAGAAAACTGACAAAAAAGGAGGAGAATATCGTCTGTAATCCGATCATCAACAGGGTCATCGCCAGGATAGATTCGCGCATCCTGTATAAGGCCCCGAAACGCTTAGAGAACCATTCGATAGAAACAAAAACCAGTATTGAAAGCCCGCATAGGAATATCAATCCTCCCATGAGAAGCCCTCTTTCCAGGCTAAAGCGGCTTTTAAAAAATAGCGTCAAGCGGTCGTACTTTAAGAATCCCTGCCTGATTGCGAAGGTATGCGCGTAGAGGCCGACATTAAGGATTTGATAGGAGACTATGCTGAAAACGCTGGCAAAGACCATAAGGTGCAGATCCCAGGAATGGCCCAGGAAAAAAAATGGCCCTCTAAGCAGGAGGAGTAAAATCAATAAACCCGATATTAATCCGGTTGCGCCCGGGATAAGATAGAGCCACAGGGGGCAATAAAGGAGCATAAACCTGATATGACGCCAGGCGTCATACAAAGGCCTCAGCTTGGATTCACCTTGGCGGGGAAGGTAATTAATGGGGATCTCGCTAATCTTGAGGTTACAGGTTAAGGCGGAGACTACCATCTCTGTAGCAAATTCCATACCCAGGGTCATTAATTTCATCCTCTGCAGGGCGTCTTTGGTAAAGGCGCGCATCCCACAATGGATATCTGAAAGCCGGGTATGAAAAAAAAGCCGGCAAATACCGGAAAGCACGGGGTTGCCTATATAGCGGTGCGACCAGCTCATTGAACCTTTCTTTATCTTTCCCCTGAACCTTGAGCCCATCACAAAATCATATCCTTGCGAAAGCTTCTCTACGAACTTCGGGATATCATAGAAATCATAGGTATTGTCACTATCGCCGATTATGATGTATTTACCCCTGGCCTCATCCAGGCCTTTAAGGTAGGCTGCCCCATAACCCCTCTGGGGCTCAACCACCACCCTGGCCCCTTCCCTCTCGGCGATCTGGCGTGATTTATCCAAAGAACCGTTATCCGCGACGATAATCTCGCCCTTGATCCCTTCCCGCGCAAAAACTTCCCTGACTTTTTTAATGCAAGTGCCTATTCCCTCTTCTTCATTCAGGCAGGGCATCACTACTGAAACTTCAACCTCATTATCCATATTTACCATAAAATCTTGAATACCCTTATGTGCTCATTATCCTGCTCTAAGGCGTCTATAAAATTCCGGAAGTGTCTTAAACCCCTGCCGCCCATATAATACAGGCGCACAAACATACTCCTGGCCAGCTCCCTGTCCAGAAGCAAAAGATCATAATAACCTTCTCTTTCTATGACCAGGGCAGAAAAGATAAGGTTGGCGTTGGTGTAAACATTCTCTACAAAGGTATCATCCTTGGCCACGAAAAGGCTGCGGGGTATCTGATGCCCGTTAGTGTATATAGTCTGCTGGTCTATATTATAGATGAAGCCATTTGCAAAGGTTACGGTATCTCCGTTCCTCTGCCCCCTGACCAGGGCGCTGTAAAACTGCATGGGCTGGGAGAGCCAGCTGTCCACGTCCTTTGGCGCGATTAAAAACGCCTCCTGGTATAATTTCTGAACCTCCTCATTATTCCTGCCCAGCCTAACCAGGTAATCCAGGATCTCCTCTTTCTCCACGTTATGGAAATTTTGCGCTATATAGACCTTGGCAAAATTCCAATTACCCAGATAGGAGATGGCCGAGATCTTTGGCTGCATTGAGGGATCCACTATAAAATAGGCATTCCCCGGGAGGCTAAAGAGCAGGCGCATCACCTCTGCTGCTACGGGATAAGGCAGAAATTCCAGGAGTTTCTTCTGCGCCCTATCCGGATCAAGCGGCAATACGCTCTCCAATAGCAAAACTGATTTCTGGGGGTCATTCAAATACTTATCTATCGCCTCGAAGGCCTTATTCCCTCCGTTATTGAGCATACGTAGTATCCCTACCGCCTCTTCTTCGTTGCTGCTTAAAATCGCCCTGGCCATCCAATAGGCCTGCGGCACATCCTGACTTTGGCCGTCGAAGATTACCCTGCGGCCTGCTACGACCTTGAACCAATCGCCGAAATCCCACCAGGAATTCAATACGGAGTCGGGGGGAGTCCTGAGTTTTATGATATTCAACACTTCATACCAGGTATCATCCATCAGGGGGAGTGTCCCTTTGGCTGATTGATAAGCCTTACTCCAGAAGCCGCTGATTAAATATAAAGAGATTGCCCCTACAGCCAGTATCCCGCTCCATTTCTTAGTGGACCTGAAATAACTGTAAAGCTCACCTATTATGCACCCTAAGGATATCCCCAGGGGGACGAGGAGAAAAACCGAGAACCTTATCCCTCTTAAGGTAGCAAAACACATGCTCAAAAACCATAGCGTAAGCATGAAGATGGCCTTGCGTTTAAAGGGGGTATATTTACGCAAGAAGGCAGAGCGGAATAATAATACCGCCAGACAAAACAGGGAGATATTGAATGAAAGGGGGTCTGCGTTGGTTTTGGGGATCTCCCCTATTGAAACCTTCCTCAATTCTCCTACGGTGGAAAAGACGTTTGGCCATATGGAAGGAAGCAAGGGCTTATTTAAGATAAGCGCCTTTTTAGTCTCGCTGTAGAGGACCGATAAAGGCTCAAATCCCGCAAATAGGACGATCCAGAAGAGGCTAAAAAGCAGGAATACGGCAAGGCTGGTAACGCGTTCTTTAAGCATCTCCGGCTTTATCTCATTGTGCAGCCAATTCATCAAGAGCGAGCCGGCAAAAGTCAGCACCTCATACATTAAAATAATGAAGAAAATAAACCACCAGTTCACCCAGGTAAAACAGTATAACCCCAAAAGAAACGAAGAGAGAAGCAGCCAAGGGAGTCTCTGTTTAAGTCCCGGGGTCGCCGAGGCCTTCAGGTAGGCCCAGGCAACCGATAGCGGCATGAGGAGGTTCAGGATATCCATATCAAACCACCCTACGCAGCTACGTGGTATAAAAACGGGAGAAAGGCCGATAAAGAGAGACGTAATTAACGCACCTAATTTACCGGATAATCTGTAAGAAAACAGAAAGAGCACGGTAATGAAGACAGCCGTAAATAATAAGGGCAGGTAGAAGAGGAACGTAAATAGCGGTACCGGGTTGAAAATAAAGAAAATCTTGTAGAGTAAGGCTGAGAAATAAAAAAGGAACTGGTCCCAGGGCAGGCGAAAACCGATGGGGTAAATCATTAATTTATCAAACTGTTTTCCGTTTACTACCTCATCTCCCGGATGGCCGAAGCGCACGGTATTATATACATATCTTGCCCAATGCCAGCAATCCAGCTCCATAAGATAGGTCTGCCCTGTCTTATCCTGGTACTTGCTTACTAACTTACGGTATAACTCTTCAGCCTGTTTTTCTACGTCGTTTTTGTTGAGTTTTTTGTATTCTGCGAAGCGGACCTTTATCAATTTCTCCTTTGCCAGGGGGTCATATTGGGGGAACTTCTTATATACATCCTGCACTATGCTGTTACGCAGGCTATCTTCTACCAAGCCTCTGGCATACTCTTTTATCTGGGGAAAATGAACGGGGAAGGTGCGGAAATAAAGATTAATCCCGACAGCTAATGTGATAAGGGATATTAAAGTAAGGTATTTTCTCATATCTAATGTAGCCAATAATTTAGCACAATTTCAGCCCTTTGGCAATACCCAAAATCTCATCCACGGCATCAACGCCCTGCATCAGAGAATGGCCGGTATCGGAAAATTCATATCGCCAGGCTCCAAAACGGCCGCAAGAATAAATGTCGTTTTTCTTAAGATGCGGCTGGATAGTATTCAGGGCCTTATCCCTGCCGAGCGTAGGTATAGGATAGGCGTATTCGGCATGGATAAGATACTTTGATATAATGTGTTTTTTATCTTCACCCGATAATACCCCCGCGTTAATCAGCCCCTGGATAGTTTCTTCAATGACCCTCTCTTTATCGCAGGGGCGCGAGTCGGAATAAACAGTCTCGCAGATCAGGGAAGAATATTCTTTATCCGGTACGTTATTCCCGGAATAGTTGGAGAAATAGGTCACTCTGTGAAAAGGACAATTGTTCTCCGGGAAATATACCCAGCATTTTTCCGAAAGCCTACCTTTATCTAAGCCGACTCCGACCGCCAGCACGCTATTGTGTTTTAATTGCTTCGCCGCCTGGTAAAAACCATACAGGCCTGATGCAGTTACAAACTTATCCAGCGGCATAGTATTGATCAAGATATCATAATTGGTTTTTGTCCCGTCGCTAAAAACAACTTCCTTATCT